>VBAF01000277.1:10960-17404 GCA_005884705.1 Alphaproteobacteria bacterium | reverse complement strand
TCCATCTCACCAAGGCGCTGGCGATGGAATGGGCGCGCTACCGGATCCGCGTCAACGCGATCTGCCCGGGCTACATCGAAACCGAGATGAACAGCGCCTTCTGGCAGACTCCCGGCGGCAAAAAGCTGATCGAGCGCATCCCGCAGCGGCGCATCGGCCAGCCCGAGCATCTCGACGGGGCGCTGCTGCTGCTCGCCTCGGAGGCGGGAACGTTCATGACTGGCAGCGTGCTCACCGTCGATGGCGGCCACACCGTAAGCTCGCTCTGATCACGCCAGTTGCAGACTTGGCGCGCGCTGCGTCCAGGGAGCAAGACGACCGGCCTGCTCGCTGCGATGCGCGTTGTATTCGTTGTGGCCCACGTGATCGATCCCCTGCGGCGCGGCAATCGGCCAGGGATTTGCTCTTGGCGGGCTGAAGCAGCGGTCATGCACCAGGCAACTCTGGCGAACGTACGCCCAGACCTGATCCCTCAGGAACCATTGGTCGATATTGGGGGTTTCGAACGAGGGGGACCGGTAGTGCTCGAGCATTTCGGTCAGCGGCGGCAGCACGCCTGAAACGCCTCCCCACATACCGGCCAGCATCACGTCTGTGTGGGTCCACCAGTCGCGCATGACGTGAAACCAGCGATCCGAGGCGAGCCAGGCATTCACAGCGGTCTTTTCGCGCTCATTGACCACAGCGTCGGCGTCGCGGATGAGAAAGCGGCCGACCGAAGGGTCTTCGGCCACCTTGAAACGCCACCCCAGTTTTCGCCGCAGCGGCGCATTGTTGGGCTCGAGACGAATGTCGGCACCGAGCTCGGATAGCGCGTCGCGGACGTCGCGTGGCGCGGAGGCGTCGACGTAGAAGCGGGCGGTCCACTCCGGATAGAGGGCGCGGATCGCAATGGCATTGTCCAACGCGCCCCGCAGGTAGCGAGGATGTGTGCCCCAGAGAGAGAAAGCGATGACCGGAGGGCGGCCAGTTGGCGCCCATTGGGACGGACTCGGACAGGGAAGCACCCAACTTCTGTCGGGCGCTCTTTGCGCCTGGTCCTTCAGCCTCAACGCCGTCGTTCCGGCCTCGGCCGCTTCCTGGAGCCGTCCCACGTCGCTGAGATTGTGACATAGGCCATCCCACACCACGAAGTTCTGCGGCTGCAGCTTTGCCAGTCGGCTCAGGATGGCGATCGCACGATCGGTCTGCTTCATGTTCGTGAGACAGACCGCCAGATTGAGCAGCAGGCCCGGGTGGTCGGGATGATGAGGTCGGGCTTCTTCGAGGATGGCGGCTGCCGCCTGGAAATCTCCAAGAAGAAACAGGTAGTAGGCCAATTGCAGAGTCAGGGAGACAGGCTTGATGGCCCCATGCTCGGCGAGCGCGGCGCGGAGGACTGCGATTGCATGCTCCCGCTTGCCCTGCTCCCACGCTTCGTGGGCCGACCGATTCCAGCTCGCCGAGCGCGATCCTGCGGTTCGCTCACCAGCCATTGATGCGGTCGTAGGTGTCGACCACGGTCTTGCCGCCGTCGAGCTCGCTGTCGACCACGTAGTAGCGATCGTAGGCCGCCGCCGTGATGCAGGCATGGTTGGGCAGCACGCGCACGCGGCTGCCGATCGGCAGGTTGCCGTAGGGGATCGGATCGTCGGAGCCGACGAAGCCGTGCTCCTGCGAGCAGGCGAGCACCGCCATGTCCTTTGCCGGCGGATCGGCGATCGTGCCGTAGCCGACCTTGGGCTGGAACTCCTGCGCGGAGATGTCCTTCGACAACGCCAGCGCGCCGGCATCGATCAGCACCTGGTTGCGATGCGGGTAGTGGCCGATCACCGAGGCCAGCACCGACAGCGCGAGATCGCCCGCGCCGCACGAGCCGATGAATTCCTGGTCGAGATCGTTGAAGCAATAGACGCCGGGCCGCATCTCGGTGATGCCGGTGAAGTCGCGCGAGTGCGTGGCGGTCGGCGTCGAGCCGGCCGACACGATCGGGCAGGGGATGCCGGCGGCGCGGATCTTCTCCGCCGCCGTCACGATCGCCAGCCGCTCCTGCTCGGCGACCGCCGCGATGCCGTCGGGCGTGCTCTCGTGATAGGAGTGACCGGCGTGGGTCATCACGCCGGTCAGCTCGACACCGGGCGCGGCGTGCAGTGCGCGGGCAATGTCGATCAGTCCCGGCAGCTCGGGATAGGGCAGGCCGGCGCGGCCGCCGCCGCTGTCGATCTCGATGAAGACCGAGAAGCCGTCACCGTTCTTGGCTGCCTCGGCGATCGCCCTGGCGACTGCAAGATTGTCGGTGACAACGCGCAGATTCACGCCCTGGCGCCGCAGCTCGGTGACTGCGGGCAGCTTCGACGGCACGACACCCACGGCATAGAAAATGTCGGTGAAGCCGCCCTGGGCGAAATAGCGGGCCTCGGCCAGGGTCGAGACCGTGATGCGGCCGTCGTGACCCTCGACCGCCATACGGCCAATCTGCACCGACTTTGCAGTTTTCAGGTGCGGCCGCAGGGCAACGCCGGCGTGTTTCAGCCGGTCGCTCATGCGCTTGAGGTTGCGGCGCAGGATCGCCCGGTCGAGAATGAGGGCGGGCGTCGGCAGGTCGTCCAGCGTTTGGCTCATCGGGGGATACATAGCGCATGCCGATCGAAAACGAACGCAAGTTCGTCCTGCAGGACGACGGTGCGCTGGAGCGTCGGCTGGCGGCGGCGGCGGGGGTGGTGCGCAGCTTTCTGCGCCAGGCCTATCTCGACGCCTCGGGCGTGCGCATCCGGGCCATCGACCAGGGCGGCCGCACGCGCCACGTCTTCACCTACAAGCGGCCGGTCGACGACCAGATGGTCGAGATCGAAAACGAGATCGCGCCGATCGATTTCGAACGGCTGTGGACGCTGCGGCGCGAGACCCTGCAGAAGGTGCGCTATTCCTGGCGCGACGGCCGCTTCCATTGGGACGTCGACTTCTTCAAGGCCGACGACAGCCGGACCTATTTCGCGCTAGCCGAGGTCGAGATGCCGGAAGGCGACACCGTGCCGCCGCCGCCGCCGGCGATATTGGCGCCGCACGTTCTCTTGCTGGCGCCGCGCAACGACCCGCGCTTCACCTCCAAGCGGCTGGCCGATCGGGGCCACGCCGAGCGACTGCTCGCCGAGGTGCGCGCCAAGGGCGAGGCGGCATGAAGATCGCCTCGGTCGAGACGATCTCGGTCAAGATTCCCTTCAGCTTTGGCGGCGCCCCGACCGGCTACGGCGGGCGCAACTGGACGACCAACAACATCCTGCTGGTCAAGGTGCAGACCGACACTGGCCTCACCGGCTGGGGCGAGGCCTTCTGCTACGGCTGCACCGACGCGGTGCGGGCGGCGCTGCAGTCGATGGTCGCGCCGATCGTGATCGGCCGCGACGCGCGCGACATCGCCCGGCTGTCCTACGAGCTGCAGCAGTCGCTCCATCTGTTCGGGCGCTACGGCATCACCATCTTCGCCCTGTCCGGCCTCGACATCGCGCTGTGGGACATCGCAGCGAAGGCCGCCAACCTGCCGTTGCATCGGCTGCTCGGCGGCGCGGGCCAGACCTCGCTGCCGGCTTACGCAAGTCTCCTGAAGTATCGCGATCCCGAACGGGTCGCGGCGCGCACCAGGCAGGCAGTCGAACAGGGCTACACGTACATCAAGCTGCACGAGACCGAGGAAGCGGAGGTGCGCGCCGCGCGCGAGGCGGCGGGCAACGGCATCGCGATCATGGTCGACACCAACTGCCCGTGGACGCCGGAGCAGGCGCGACTCATGACCCTGAAGCTTCGGCCGTACGACCTGCACTGGCTCGAGGAGCCGATCTTTCCGCCCGAGGATTTCCAGGCGATCGCCAGGCTGCGCGAAGGGACCGGCGTGGCGATGGCAGCGGGCGAGAACAACTGCACGGCCTTCCAGTTCCGCGACATGCTGGCGGCCAACGCCGTCGACTATGCGCAACCCAGCGTCACCAAGGTGGGCGGCGTCAGCGAGTTCCTGAAGGTCGCGACGCTGGCCGACACCGCCGGCGTGACGCTGATGCCGCACTCGCCCTATTTCGGGCCGGGCTTCCTCGCCACCTTGCAGCTCACCGCGGCGCGCGGCCAGCCCGGCGCGCTGGTCGAGCGCTACCACATGGACCTCGAGGCGAGCCTCTACGGCGAGGCGATCGATCCGGTGAACGGCGCCTTCACCGTGCCGGCCGGCCCGGGCCTCGGCCGCGAGCCCGATCCCGATGTGATCAAGACCTACGGGTCATAGAATGGAATGGTCCCGGAAGATCAGGCCTTGAGCAGTTTCGGGCTGAGCCACCAGCCCCCACGGATCGGTCAGCGGACCGACCGGACAGTCGATCAGCGTCGGGCCGCCGCGCGACAAGGCGCGGGTGATCGCCGTGCCGAACTCGGCCGGCGACTTGGCGCGCTCCGCGGCGATGCCGAAGCTCTCGCCGAGCTTCACGAAGTCCGGATTGTGCAGGTCCGAGGCAATGGTGCGGCCCTTGAAGGCCTGCTGCTGGATGCGCTTCACGTTGCCATAGGCGCCGTCGCTGAACACCACGGCCACGACGCCGATGTTGTTCTGCGCCGCCGTCGACATCTCCATCGCGGTGAACAGGAAACCGCCGTCGCCGCTGATCGACAGCACCGGCGTGTCGGGCCGGGCGACCTTGGCGCCGAGCGAGGTCGCGTAGCCCCAGCCGAGCGTGCCCTGGTAGCCGGGCGACAGGAAGGTGCGCGGCTTGTAGGTCGGATAGGCGAGGCGGGCGGCGTAGCCCATCTGGGTCAGCTCGTCGACCAGGATGCCGTCCTCCGGCAGCGCCGCTCGCATCGCTTCGAGAAAGGCGACCTGCGGCGGCAGGGTGTCGCGGATCTTCTTGGTCGCCAGCGCCTTGATCTCGGCCACCGCCTCGGCGCGGCCGTTGCGCTTGACGTTGTGGGCCGCGAGCCGGTTGGCCAGCGCCTTCAAGGTCGCCGTGGCGTCGCCGACGATGCCGATCTCCGGCTTGCGCTGGCGGTCGAGTTCCTCGCTGTCGATGTCGATGCGGATGATCTTCTGCGTTCCCACGCCCCAGTTCATCTGCTGCGGCTGCAGGCGCGTGCCGACCGCCAGCACGACATCGGCCTCGATCCAGTAGTTGTAGCCGGCGAGCGCGGTCACCGAGAGGCGATGGCGGCCGTCGATCACGCCCTGGCCCATGCGTCCGGTCATCACCGGCGCCTCGAGCATCTCGGCGATCTGGATGACATGCTCGCCCGCGCCCAGCGCGCCGCCGCCGACCACGATCAGCGGACGATGCGCGCCGCCCAGCAGCTTGGCCGCGCGCTCGACGGCATCCTCGTCGACCGGGCAGGGATCGGCTTGCGCCGCGGTGCCCGGCAGCACGACCGGCGCCTTGCGGCCCCAGGTGTCCATCGCGCATTCGAGCGCCACCGGACGGCGGCGGCCGGAGAGCAGCCGGCGGAAGGCTTCGTTCACGAGGCCCGGCGCCTCACCCGGCGAGGTGATGCGGTCGGCCCACTTGGTGAGGCCGCGCATGATGCCGAGCTGGTCGGGCAACTCGTGCAGCAGGCCGACATTGCGGCCAATCATCGCCTGCTGGATCTGGCCGGTGAGCGCCAGCACCGGCGCGTTCACCGCATAGGCGGTCGACAGCGCAGCGGTGGTGTTGAGGAAGCCGGGGCCGGGCACCACGACGTAGGCCGACGGCTTGCCGCTCGCCATGGCGTAGCCCAGCGCCATGTAGGCGCACGACTGCTCGTGGCGGGCATGGATCGGCCGGATCGCGTTGGTGCGGTCGTACAGCGCGTCGAAGAAGGAATCGTTCTGCACGCCGGGCAGGCAGAACAGGGTGTCGATGCCGTTCAGCTCGAGCATCGACACGACGGCTTGCGCGGTGGTGAGGGTTTGCATGACCGCTATTCTACACGCGCGCCCGCCGCCTTGATAATCGGTGCCAGCCGCGCCTCTTCCGCATCGCGCATGGCCAGCGTCTCGGTCGGCGAGTGCCACCACGCGGTCGCCGCAAGCTCGGCGTACCTGGTCTTCACTTCGTCGCTCTCGAGCGCCTTCTTCGACAGTTCCGACAGCCGTGCGACCACATCGGCCGGCAGTTTCGCCGGGCCCACCAGCATGGTCCAGGAGATGATGTCCATGCCTGGCAGCGTCTCGGCGATCGCCGGGATCTCGGGCACGATCGGCGATCGTTGGGCCGAAGTGACTCCGAGCGGCCGCACCTTGCCGGCGCGCGACAGCGTGAGGGTGCCGGGAATGTTGTCGAACATCATGTGGATCTGGCCGGCCAGCAGATCCTGCGTCGCCGGCGCCGAACCGCGATAGGGCACGTGCTGGATGTCGACCTTGGCCAGCGTCTTGAACAGCTCGCCCGACAGATGAAGCGTCGTGCCCGAGCCGGCCGAGCCGTAGGAGTACTTGCCGGGATTCTTGCGGCAGAGCTC
>VBAF01000277.1:10351-10878 GCA_005884705.1 Alphaproteobacteria bacterium | reverse complement strand
TCGCTGCGCGGGTTGAAGGGCAGGCGGGCATAGAGCGTGGGCGCGATGCTATGCGTGGCTACTCCGCCCATGCCGAGCGTGTATCCGTCGGCGTCGGACTTGGCGACGACCTCCATGCCGAGATTGCCGCCGGCGCCCCCGCGATTCTCGACCACCCATTGCTGGCCGGTGAGCTCGCTCATCCTGGCGCAGAAGATGCGGGACAGGGTGTCGGTCGGGCCGCCGGCCGGATAGGGGTTGATGTAGCGCACCAGCCGGTTGGGATAGGGACCCTGCGCCTGGGCGACAGCAGGAGCCGCCACGCCGGCGGCCAAGCCCGCCACAAAACCACGCCTTTTCATTCGATTGCTCCCCGATGGCGCCGAAGCCTGCCAAAGCCGTGGGCGAGGGTCGAGTCGCCAGCCGCGCAAATCGCCCGGATTGCCGCATTGTAACTGGAATTACTTAAGCGACTGCGCAAAATGTGATAGGCCTCGCGAGCCTCGGGGGTGCGAGGCGTGGGAAGGGACATGCGGAATCTGGTTCGC
>VBAF01000277.1:6278-10178 GCA_005884705.1 Alphaproteobacteria bacterium | reverse complement strand
GCTCGGCGCCGGCCTCGCCTATTTCAACCGCGGCATGGCGCGCGCCCAGGACGGCGACAGCAAGGGTTCGATCAGCGACTACCGCACGGCGCTGCGCTTCTACACCGAGGTGATCCGTGGCTCGGCGCCGTCGGGCCAGGTCACGTTCCAGCGCGCCATCATCTATCACACGATGGGCGAGGCCGATCAGGCGATCGTCGACTACAGCGACGCCATCCGCCTGATGCCGGATGACGTGCAGTCCTATGTCAACCGCGGCATCGTGCTGTACAGCAGGAAAGACAACAACGAGGGCGCACTCGCCGACCTGAACGCGGCGCTCAAGCTCAACCGCTGCGAGGTCTCCGCCTGGCTCAACCGCGGCCTGGTCTACAAGCGCAAGGGCGACCTCAACCAGTCGCTCGCCGACTTCAGCGAGGCCATCAAGTGCCTGCCGGCCAACGGGCCGGTCGTCGGCGGCAACAACCTCGACGCCGGCGGCAAGCCGTTGCCGGCGGCGCACTACCAGGCGGTCGCCAAGAGCAGTCAGCTCGCCGACGCGCTCTACCAGCGCGGCCTGGTCTATCTCGACAAGGGCAGCAAGGACCGCAGCCAGGCGATGGCGATCTACGACCTCGCGATCAAGGACTTCAACGAGGCGATCCGCGTCAACCCGACGTCAGCCGCTGCCTTCGTCGGCCGCGCCTCGACCTACATGTACAAGGAGATGTTCCCGCAGGCGATCGCCGACTTCAGCGAGGCGATCAAGCTGTCGCCCGGCGACGAGTACACCTACCTGAACCGCGGCGTCGCCTACCACTCGGTCAACGAGCCGGACAAGGCGATCGCCGACTATACCGAAGCGAACAAGATCAATCCGCTCGACGTCAACCCGCTCGTGAACCGCGGCATCGTCTGGTACTCGAAGAAAGGCCAGTACGATCTCGCGATCAAGGATTTCACCGACGCGCTGAAGCTCAATCCCAAGGAGGTCAACGCACTGATCAACCGCGGCATCTCGTGGCGCGAGATGGGCGACCAGGACAAGGCGATCGCCGACTTCACCGAGGCGCTGCGGCTCGGCCTGCTGACCGGCGACGTGCTGAAGTTCGGCACCAAGGATCCCGATGCGATCCGCCACTGGGCGCAGGTCGCGCATGCCCGCTACCAGCGCGGCACCGCCTACGGGCTCAAGTCCGAGTACGATCTCGCGCTCGCCGACTTCAACGAATCGATCCGCATCAACCCGACCGACGCGCGCGTGTTCGCCGCGCGCGGCGGCGTCTATCTCGCCCGCCAGGACTACCGGCGCGGCATCGCCGATTTCGAGGAGGCGCTCAAGCTCGATCCGGAATACGCCTTCGCCTGGTTCCAGCGCGGCTTCGCCAACCATGCACTCGGCGAGCCGGACAAGGCTTATGCCGACTACACCCAGTCGATCCGCTGGGATCCCAAGTACATCACCTCGTATCTCAACCGCGGCATCATCCTCTATACAAGGCGCGGCGACTACGACGGCGCGATCGCCGACTTCACCAAGGCGCTCGAGCTCGGGCCCGACAACGTCAACGCCCTGATGCATCGCGGCCTGGCCAACGGCGCCAAGGGTGAGTTCGACAACGGCTTCGCCGACCTCAACCGGGCGATCGAGCTGTCGCCCGAATTCGCGCGCGCCTACTATTACCGCGGCGTGCTCTACAGCGTGCGCGGCAACGCCGACCGAGCGCTCGCCGACTTCGACAGCGCGCTCAAGCTCGACGACAAGAGCGGCGAGGCCTATGTCGGGCGCGCCGGCGTCTACGCGCTGAAAGGCGAGCACGACCGCGCCATCGCCGATCTCACCCAGGCGATCCGCGTCCTGCCCAACGCCGCCATGCCATATTACAACCGCGGCTACGCGTATTTCGCCACGGGCGCCTTCGACAAGGCGATTGCCGACTACAGCGAGGCCATCCGGCTCAACCCACGCCTGGCCGCCGCCTACGCCAATCGCTGCCTGACCCGCGGCATCGTCGGCGCGGAGCTGGCCGACGCGCTCAAGGACTGCGACGCGGCGCTGGGGCTCGAGCCGGCCAGCACCGACGCCCACGACGCGCGCGGCTTCATCCATCTCAAGCGCGGCGACTATCCGGTGGCGGTCAACGAATACAACGCCTCGCTGCAAGTCGAGCCCGACCGGGCGCAGTCGCTGTACGGCCGCGGCCTGGCCAAGCTTAAGACCGGCGACAAGAACGGCGGCGAGGCCGACATGGCGGCGGCGCTCAAGCTCGCGCCGCAAGTGTCGGCCGACTTCGTCCGCATCGGGATGAAGTAGGCATCGATAGCAGGGACGGGAAGCAGACCGACAACTGTCTCGCGCGTATCGCGGCCGAGACAATCGTATTGCGCGCGACATAAAGGCCGGCATCCCCGCGGCTAGAATCTAGGATCCGGTCGATCCGGGAGTGGACTCATGCCGTACGCGATCATCAAGCGCGCGATCGAGGAGAAGCACTCGCTTACGGCCTACTACGACAACTATCTCCGCCATTTCAGCCCGCACATCCTGGGGCTCGACCGGCAGGCTTGGCCCGGCACCGTTGGCTGGCAGTATGGCGGTGGCCGCCCCGGCGCTTTGCCGGGGCAG
Organism: Alphaproteobacteria bacterium; assembly: GCA_005884705.1. Classification (GTDB taxonomy): domain Bacteria; phylum Pseudomonadota; class Alphaproteobacteria; order Reyranellales; family Reyranellaceae; genus Reyranella. Next base: position 7,573 of record VBAF01000277.1, on the reverse strand, counting down.
GGCGCCTGGTGCTTTTTCCACGTCTGGGGCCTCATCGACCTGCGGCCCAATAACGACGGCTGGAAGGCAGGTCCGCCGGGCGGCAAGCCGCGCCATCTGATCCCGCGCGTCGACATCGGAGTATAGGCACGCTCGCAACCCTGGAGCAGGCGCGCACATTGACTCGGCGGACACAAGGGAGCGAGCCATGCTGGTCAGGGAAGCCATGAGTCGCGACGTCAAGACGGTCGACCCCGACCAAGCCCTTCAGGACGCTGCCAGAATCATGCTCGACATCGATGTCGGAGCGCTTCCCGTCGGCGAGAACGACAAGCTGGTCGGCATGATCACCGACCGCGACATCGCCGTCCGCGGCGTTGCCGCCGGCAAGCCGCCCACGGCGCGGGTGCGCGAGGTGATGAGCCAGGAGGTCCGCTACTGTTTCGAGGACGAGGACACCGCCCATGTCGCCCGCAACATGGGCGAGCAGCAGATCCGACGCCTGCCGGTGGTCGATCGCAGCAAGCGGCTGGTCGGCATCCTGTCGCTCGCCGACCTCGCCACCTCGGCCCGCTTTCGGGCATCTCCCAGGCCGGCGGGTCCCATTCGCAGAGCGCCTAGTCGGAGGACGACGTGGCCCGATGCGAGACCTGCGAGAACGACGACGACAAGGCGTTCCAGCTCACACCCGAAGGGGGCTTGATATCGGACCTCAGTGGCGCCGAGCCGATACGCTGGAGCGTGCCGCTGGAATAGCGAAGGCCGCCGTCCCTGGCCTAGAGAGACAGCGGCCCCGTCGTCCTAATCGGACAAAGCGCTCACCGCCAAAGCGGTAGGGAGTGTTGAGCACGCCGTGAAGGATACAGGCGGCCATGCCTCGATCAACTGGCTGGCCGATGCGTTCATCTGGTGATCAGTGCGCGTTGCTTGATCTAAGTCAATGCGCCGCAGCGATACGTGGAAACTTTGGCTCCGCTCTTGTCGCGCGCGGCGAGCCCAAGTCATTCGCAGCTCCCGAAAATTCGTCCGCCAACTTTACAAATTTGAGACGCTCGCCACGAATGAACGGTCGGAGTCGAGGCCGCAACTCGTCGCCTTTTGCGAAATCGCATGGCCTCGCACGCGAGATCATGCGCCCCTTGCGTTGGGACATGCTCGCCGCGTCGGTCAGAGCGCCCTTCAAATAAGGAGGATCACATGAGCTTTCGTCACGTCGTAATCGCTTGTGTCGCCTTGGCCGCCATGGGCGTCGCGGCATTTCCCGTGCAGGCGCAGACCCCGCCGCCTCCTACACCCTCACCCGCCTTCGAGCGCGC
>VBAF01000277.1:0-6246 GCA_005884705.1 Alphaproteobacteria bacterium | reverse complement strand
CCATGCTGCTCAACAGCAGCCAGATGGCCACGCACAGCAAGGCGGGAACGCCGATCACGGTCGTCGCCATCGATTTCGTGCGCGGCGTAGTGGTCATCCAGAACGGGCCGAACCAGTACGAGCCCGTGCGTTTCGACCCGAAGACGCTGAAAGTTTACTGACGCAGCACGAGCGCTCGGGCAATCCGTCACAGCGTGGCGTCGCAGACAAGTGCGAGACGGTGACCAGCGGTCACCGTCTCGCCGCCTGCTCGAGCGTCCGCTTGGTGGCGCCGAATTGAGCCTGCGGGACGTCGGACGCACACCGGGACGTCCTCGCCGTGGACGCGGCAGAAGGCGCGCCGTCGGGCGCGCTCGCGTGGGCGCAGGCCGCGGCCGACACCCCCGCACGGGACTACATCGGCGGAAGGTTCGATATCGATCACCCTTGGCCGGCGGCGGGCGCGTCATGGCCTGCCGCCTGGGAGTTGGCGTCCAAGGTCAATGATTTGTCGTCGGCCGACAATCAATCGAAGGTCCGTTGCCCCTACATCTCGGCGGAAAGGGTCGAAAGCAACGGCGTTGTGATTGCTCAACGCCGGCGGCCCGTGATTGGAGTACGAGAATGGCTGACATGAACATCATGCTGCTGAGCGTTGCGCAGCAGAGGCTCTACGTGGACGCCATCTTCGCGATGGCTGTTCTGGACGGCTTTGAACTCGTCGGCACCGGCGACGACAGCGACGACTGGCCCGTGATGTGCACAAATCGGATGGGGAAATACGCGGTCGAGATTAGCTGGATCGATGAGGACGAGCTGGGGCCTGATGCGACGAAAGGCGTATGGGAGGTCGAGGTAAGAGAGGGTGGCCGCGGTCCTGATGGCGGCGAGTGGAAGAGCCATGTGGTCTACGTCGCGCTGCACGCGACCGATGCGCTGCGGATCGCGAAGGGCCTCGTCCGCTTCTATCACACGCTGACCGACTCTCCTGAGCGTGAGAGCAGACAGGCGGCGCTGGTAGGGTGAACGCAAACGTAGAAGAGCTCGGCGTGCGTCGCGTTGTGAGACGGGTCCGAAAAGTCGGGCGGGGCTGGGTCAAACGAACGCATGTGGTAAGCTCTCTGTCGGACCGCCGAGCAATCTGACAATCCTCGACAGAAGAAATCGGTGCAGCATGGCCGAATACGTTCTCATCCTCATTCTATCGACTCAGGCGGCTCCCTCATCACCCATCACGGTTGGCAATACCTACTTCGCGACCGAAGCGGCTTGCGCGCGTGCCTTGAAGGCGATTACCTCCAACCAGAACGCTGGCTATTCGATGCATTTGGCCGAATGCCATTCGACCGGATTCGTTCGCTCCGACCCGAAGTAGTTGCCGCGCGCGGCGAGCCGGTTTCCTCGCGGCAGTCGTTCACGCTCAACCAGCCGCCCTGCCGGTCCTTCAACAGCGCCGAATAGAGCTCGACACGTCGGGCTCAATCAGCGTCGTCTGGTTCATCGGGGCGCCAGAGCGAGGAAGGAATGGCGGATGGGGTGGGATTCGAACCCACGGTGGGCGTGAACCCACGCCGGTTTTCAAGACCGGTGCCTTAAACCGCTCGGCCACCCATCCAACTCATTGATCTAACTACAATTGTTGATAGGTCATCGCCAACCAAATTGGGCGTTGCTACCGAATTTGCTACCGACTTCCGCCAGATCTGTCGCGGCCAGCTCTTATAGCACCGCCAAGCACACGGTCGAGACGAACGGCAGCATCCTCCTGCATCGTGTTTGTGCCGTGCGAGTAGAGATCCAGCGTCGTGGTGATGGTGCTGTGCCCAAGTATCTCCTGGGCGACCTTCGGATGGCTACCAATTGGCTTGGGAGAGAAATCGCCCCGGAAACTCTACAGCAGCGCGGCACGGGCCATGCTGGCGGGATGATGGGCTACCCACTTATTTTGGTCATTAGAACTTCCGCTAAGTCCAAATTCCGGCACAAAAATCCCCTCGTCATGCATTGCGCTTGCGGGTGACGTTGGCGCGGTGCAGCTTTTGTCACCGTATGACAACTAAGCGAGCTGAATATTTCAGAGTGGTGCGACGGTGCGCGCTGGCGATCATTCTCGGGCTGGTCGCGATTCCGCTCTACCTGGGACGCGAGCCGATCGCCGACCAGTTCGCGGCATCGTATTCGCTCACGATCGGCCTCACGATACAGGACAGAGCCTACCGCCCCCGCCTGGAACGCGTCTTGGCCCAGTTGACGGTGCCGGACGACGTGAACGCGACGTACGCATTCGACCGCAACAGTTGGAGCAGGAGCCAGATCGAGGTTTCCGCACCGTCGCGCGAAAGAGCGGTCGCGGCGGCGCGCCTCCTGGGCGAAACCGTTGCCAGGGAATACGACGCCGCTGGCGAGACCAAGCTCGACGTCCGAGTGCCGAGCCGGGCGTACCCCGAGGACAATCCGACCAGCATCGCGGTGCGGACCACGCTCGCCATAGGGGGGCCGCTCCTTGAGTTGCTCGCGGTCGGGCTTTTCGCGGTGACTTGGCTGCGAGGACGGGCCAATGGCTCGGTCACCGCCTATCCGGGAACGGGCTACGTACTTGCTCTGTTGTGGGGCATTCCGCTCGCGATTCTCGTGATTCCGGGATGGCTGTTCATGTCGCTGTTCGCCATGTCGATCCCGGTCGCCATCGCCATCACCATCATCGTCAAGACGCAGGCGGCGCGGCGCGCGAGCCGCTGGCCGTCGGCGTCCGGCCGCATCCTCAGCTGCAAGGCCCGCACGGTGAAAACCAAGCTGAGCGGCGGTGCTCCGTCAGTCGGCAACGTTCCCGACATCGCCTATGTCTACACCGTTGACGGCGTCGAGCATCATGGCAAGCGCATCAGCATCGGCGACATCAAGCCGGACAGTCCCGAGGTCGAAGCAGCGCTCGAGCGCTACCAAGCAGGCCGTACCGGGCCGGTGTTCTACAATCCCGCCAAGCCGGACGAGGCGGTGCTGGAACGCAACTCGCCGGCGCGCCCGGCCGTCATGTATGGCGTGGCGGGCGGGGTGGTCGTGGTCGGACTCGTGGTGGTGTTCGGCTTCACCCAGGCGAGCGACATCATCCTCTGGCTGCAGCCCCATTTCCCTCCGGGCGCCATCGTTCATGCCTTCCTGTTCTTCGTGGCCTGCGGGTTGATCTCCTCGCTCGTTGTCCTCACGGAGCTCGCCGAGACGCGCGCCGCAGCGCGCTGGCCTAGCGTGCAGGGCGCAGTGCTTTCGAGCCGGGCCGAAGCGCGCCGCATTCTCACCCACACCGGGGGCACCGGCGGCGGCCAGACAGTGACGGTCTGGTCGCCGCTGATCGAGTACAGCTACAAGGTCGGCGAGCGCAGCTATCACGGTTCGCGGATCGCTTTCGGTCCCGAGGTGGCGGGATCGCGCGAGCTCGCCGAACAGGCTGTCTCGCGCTATCCGGCTGGCGCGGCCGTGGGTGTGCACTACGATCCGTCCAATCCCTCGCACGCGACCCTCGAAACCGCGATGGCCTTCCGCTGGTTTGCCTTGCTGCTGCCGCTTGCCTTCTTTGCCGCGGCGCTCTTCTTCTCCGGCCGCCTGCACTTTTAGGCGCGCAGTCGCTCCTTGGCCAGGCGGCAAGCCGGCCGGCGACGTGCCAACCGACGGCGGCGGAAAGGTCGCGCTATCACGCGGAAGTCGCTCCCCTCCTTGGCCCGGTTGACCGCGATATGTTCATTGTTGAGGGGGCGGCATGAACACGAAATTTTGTCGGGCACATCGGGCGGTGGGTTCAACGCCGCCAACAACTAACACCTCGTAAACACCGTGTGTACCGCTCTAGCTAATGCGGCGACTTGCGCTTTTTAGCGTCGCTGCGGGCCATCGGGGACCGCGCCGTACTGCTTCGCCAGCAATTTCGGACTCGGCAATCCATGCCTGGCCGCGCCAGGACTCGCGCCAGCCGGTCGCCCCGACAAAGCGCGGTCCCTGCCGCAAAACCACTCAGCGGTTTGACGCTCTTTCGCATTCGCGCATAATTCGGGCGGGCGAATTCCCGCCCACCTTTGGGGGAGCGTCAGATGACCGAACCAATGATCGAAGAGACTGAAGCCGAAGTCGAGGCGTTCACCGACGAGCTGTCCGACGAAGCGCTCGACCGGGAACATTGTGCCCGTGCGCTGACGCAACAGGCGTGTCGTGCTCCTCGTATTCTCTCCCGTCGTGCCGGTAACTGACCGCTGAGCTGGAGCGGTGCCGTTCGTGCGGGCCTCTTGCCTGCCTGTGCCGGACCGTTCGGACCCTTTCATCCACCTGAAGGAGGACACATGTCCGAGATAGAAATGAAGAACGACGTCGAGACCCAAGAAGAGTTCATCGAAGAGCTGTCCGACGAGGCGCTCGATCGGACGGAGGATTTCATGCCCAGTCATGGCTGCGCGCGCTGCATGGTTGATTGCTGAGCCGGCGCGGCAGCGGCTGGTGCGGGAACCCGCAACGTCCAGCCCTTCTGGCAAGTGGCCGCCGTCGGCGCTAGCGGGCCCATGCTTGAAGCGAGCTAATCGCAGCCGGCTCAGATATGTCCACCATGCCCGGGGATATCGCGCAGGGTTCGCGCTTGGCGGATACCCTGTCCAACGCTTGGGGTCGAGCCGCGCGGCCTTTTCGCCTATACAGGCGCGATGATCAGCAGGCGTCTTCTGTGTGCCGTTGCGGTGCTGGCGCCCGTCGCCGCCCGCGCCCAGTCGAGCGACCCCAAGTTCGTCGCCTGGCTTGCCGGCGTGCGCACCGAGGCGCTGCGGGCCGGCGTCGATCACGGCACGATCGACAGCGCCCTGATGCCCGCCGAGGAGATCCCGCGGGTGATGGAGCTCGCGCGCAACCAGCCCGAGTTCAAGATGAGCTTCGACGAGTATCTCCAGCTCGTCGTGTCGCCCGAGCGGGTGGCGCGCGGCCGCGTGCTGCTCAAGGAGAACCGGGCGCTCGTCGCGCGCTTCGCCACGCCTGCCGGCGTGCCCGACTCGACCGTCGTCGCGCTGTGGGGCATCGAGAGCAACTACGGCACGCGGCTCGGCGACTTCGAAGTCGTGCCGGCACTGGCGACACTCGCCTACAACAATTTCCGCGCCAAGTTCTTCCGCGAGCAGCTGATCGCGGCGCTGCGCATCCTCTCGCAGGGTCATGTCGGGCTGCACGCCATGAAGGGCTCGTGGGCCGGCGCGATGGGCCAGTGCCAGTTCATCCCGACCAGCTTCCTGGCCTACGCCGCCGACGGCGACGGCGACGGCCGCATGGACATCTGGGGCAACAAGACCGACGTCTTCGCCTCGATCGTCAACTACCTGGCGCGCGTCGGCTGGCGGCCCGGCCTGGAGTGGGGCGGCGAAGTGCCGGCCGGCACGCCGGCGGGCAAGGGCGAGCGCATCGTGCGGCCGGCCGGCGCCAACGGTCCGGCCTATCGCACCACCGAGAACTTCCGCGCCATCCTGCGCTGGAACCAGTCGGATTTCTTCGGGCTGGCGGTCGGGCTCTTGTCGGACCGCATCGCCGCCTGAGTCGACGCCAAACAAACTGCAGTTTCAGCGTCCCAGGCGTTCCATGCGTCCCAGACCGTCCCACGAGGGGGGTGGGGTGGAATTCTGGAACGCGGGCCTGAAACCTTTATGGAATCGGCATCGGAACCGTCCCAAGGGTGTGGGACGCCGTGGGACGGCCGGCTCGTCCGACGACCCCGCTGGACCCGCCGGCGAGCGAATGGCCTGACGGCCATCCCTAGTTGTTGTATGATCACAGCGGGATGGCCCTAGTCCTTGAGAAATCAGCCCGTTTCTTCATGGCACTGACGCTGCTGGCCGTGGCCGGCGCCTGTTCCGGCCGCCATCACGGCCCGGCCGTGGCGCAGCGCGGCATGTACAAGATCGGCGCGCCCTACACGGTCGACGGCGTGACCTACGTGCCGACGGAGGAGTTCCAGCACGTCGAGACCGGCGTCGCCTCGTGGTATGGGCCGGGTTTCCACGGCAAATACACTGCCAACGGCGAGGTCTACGACCAAGGCGACCGCACGGCGGCCCATCGGACCCTGCAGATGCCGTCGGTCCTGCGGGTGACCAACCTCGAGACCGGCCAGTCGACCGTCGTGCGGGTCAACGATCGCGGGCCGTTCGCCCGGTCGCGGGTGCTCGACGTGTCGCGCGCCGCGGCCGAGGAGCTCGGCATGGTCGGCAACGGCACCGCCCGGGTCCGCATCGAGCAGCTCGAGGCGGAAAG
>VBAF01000073.1:4323-11014 GCA_005884705.1 Alphaproteobacteria bacterium | reverse complement strand
GACCAGTCGGGGCGGCGCTTCTCGACCCATATCGGCCAGTCGGTGGTCGAGGTGCGCGAGATGATCCGCCGGCACAACCTCACGCCGGTGCAATGGGCGGCGGCAAACGGCCTGCTCAAGAACGACACCGTGCTGGCGCACTGCATCCTGCTCGACGACCATCCGCAGATAGGCTGGCACACCGCAAAGGACCTCGACCTGATCGCCGAATCGGGCGCCTCGGTGGCGCACTGCCCGCAACCCTTCGCGCGCTATGGCCTGGCGATGGATCATGTCGGCCGCTATCGCGCGCGCGGCGTGAACGTCGGCCTCGGCACCGACTGCGCGCCGCACAACCTGATCGAGGAGATGCGCCTTGCCATCGTCGCCGGCCGGCTGATGAGCGAGGATATCCGCAGCCTCGACACCGCCGGCGCCTTCGAGGCGGCTACATTCGGCGGCGCAACTGCTCTTGGCCGCGACGACATCGGCGCGCTCGCGCCCGGCATGGCGGCCGACATCGTGCTGGTCGACACCAACCATCCGCTGATGCAGCCGGTCCGCGATCCGCTGCGCTCCTTCGTGTTCCATGCCGCCGACCGGGCGGTGCGCACGGTGCTGGTCGACGGCGAGGTGGTGCTGGCCAACGGCGAGCCGGTCCATCTCGATTCGAAGGCAGCGATGGAGACGGTGGCCGAGGCGCAGGCCCGCATGATCAAGGACGCACCGAAGGTCGACTATGCCCAGCGGCCGGGCGACACGATTTCGCCGCTTTCGCTCGAGATCCATTGATGTCCGAAAACCGCCAGCGCGTCCCCGCCGGAGCGGTGATGATCGGCGGCATGGAAATACTGGATCGCGAAGCCTGCTACCGGGTCTTCCAGACCCACGACGCCCGGTTCGACGGCCGCATCTTCGTCGGCGTCACCTCGACCGGCATCTATTGCCGGCCGATCTGCCCCGCCCGCACGCCGAAATTCGAGAACTGCCGCTACTTCGCCTCGGCCGCGGCGGCGCAGGAGGCGGGTTTCCGCCCGTGCCTGCGCTGCCGGCCCGAGACCGCGCCGGAGCTGGCGTTCTGGCGCGGCTCGTCCAACACCGTGTCGCGCGCCATGAAGCTGATCGCCGAGGGCGCGCTCGATGAAAGCGAAGCCGGCGTCGAGGCGCTGGCCGAGCGGCTGGGCGTCGGCGGACGGCAATTGCGGCGGCTGTTCCAGCAGCATCTCGGCGCCTCGCCGATCGCCGTGGCGCAAACCCGCCGCGTGCTGTTCGCCAAGCACCTGATCCACGACACGCAGTTGCCGATGACCGAGGTCGCGCTGTCGGCGGGCTTCGGCAGCGTGCGGCGCTTCAACGAGATCTTCGCCAAGATGTTCGGCCGGCCGCCCAGCGCCTTGCGCCGCAAGGCGGGGCCCGACACGTCGGCGCGCGATGGCGTGACCTTGCGGCTGTCCTACCGTCCGCCCTACGACTGGCCGGGCATGCTCGAGGCGCTCGGCGCCCGTGCCAACAAGCGAATCGAACGGATCGACGGTGGCGTGTGGCATCGCCGGATCGAGCTCGACGGCAAGACCGGCACGGTAGCGGTCTCCCATCTTGCGGAACGCAACGCGGTGGCGGTCACCATCCGGTTTCCCGAGGTGCGCGCCCTGCCCGCCATCGTGGCGCGGGTCAAGCGGGTGTTCGACCTCGGCGCCGACATCGCCACCATCGCGAGCCACCTCGCGCAGGACCCAAGGCTTGCGCCCCTGATCGCCAAGCGGCCCGGCCTGCGCGCGCCCGGCGAATGGGACCGCGAGACGGTGGCCTCGATCGACGCCAAGGCGCCGCCGGCCTGGCGGCCCTGGCATGCCTATGCCGCGCAGCACCTCAGGATGGCGAACCATGGCTGACACGCTCGACTTCTTCATCGACCGCCTGGCCACGCCGATCGGCGAACTGATCGTCATCGCCGACCGCCAAGGTCGCCTGCGCACCATCGACTGGACCGACCACGAGGCGCGCATGAAGCAGCTGCTCGACCGCCACTACGGCAAGGGTCGCTACACGCTGACGCCGAAGCGCGATCCCGGTGGGCTGACGTCGGCGATGCGGCGCTATTTCAAGGGCGAGATCGGCGTGCTGAAGGACCTGGCCGTCGCCACCGCCGGCACGCCATTCCAGCAGAGCGTCTGGAAGGCGCTGCGCCGGATCAAGGACGGCACGACCATCAGCTACGCCGAGCTGGCGCGCCGCATCGGCCGGCCCCGCGCAGTGCGCGCGGCCGGGCTGGCGAACGGCCAGAACCCGATCAGCATCGTCGTGCCCTGCCATCGCGTGATCGGCTCGGACGGCAGCCTGACCGGCTACGGCGGCGGCCTCAGCCGCAAGCAATGGCTGCTCGCCCACGAAGGAGTGCAGTCATGAGCGACCATGCGATGCTCGAGAGCCTCAACCGCGATTACATCGCCTCGGTCCAGAACTCGGACGTCAAGCGCTTCGACGAGATCCTGTCGGACGATTTCCTCAACACCAATCCCGACGGTTCGTTGGTCGACAAGACGGGCTTCCTGAAGCAGATCGCGCCGCCGGCGAAGATCAGCGGTCTTGCCTGCGATGACGTGAACGTCCGCGTGATGGGCGATTTCGCCATCATTCACGCGCGCACCAGCTACAGCCATGCCGACGGACGGCCCGGCAGCGGCCGCTACACCGACATCTGGGCGCGACGCGATGGCCGGTGGCTGTGTGTCGCAGCCCAGGTGGCGCGCTCCTGAAGATCGGCTAAAGTCCTGCCCCGGGATTTGGAGAGCGTGGGGCATTGCCAGTCGATTTCGAGACCGACCACACGAAGCGATTCGTGCAGGTCAAGGCGCATGGCGTCGTGTTGCTGCAGGAGATACTGGACTCTTTTGACGCCCCCGCCGTGCAGGGCGCCATGCCCTATCCCAAGCTGTTCGACGCGCGGGTCAGCGCCTACGCCGCCTTCGATCCGCGCGGGATGCCGCTCGACACGGTCATGCGATGCCCGTGACCTTCACGATCGACCACGAGCGCCGCTTCGTCCATGCCCGCGCCGAAGGCTTGGTCGCCCTCAAGGATATGGAAGCGTTGCTCGATGCTATCGTCGTCGAGAACGCCCTGCCCTATCGCAAGCTGTTCGACGGCCGCCGCGCGGTCGGCCGCTATGACGGGGCCGACATCGCCGTGCTGGCGGCCCGGATCAACGTCCATGCCCACATCGACCGGCGCGGTGCGCTCGCCCTGGTGACGAGGCCGCAGTACGCCCAGCTCGCCGAGCGGTTCCTCGAGTTCGGCCGCACCGGCCGGCCGGCCCGCTCCTTCCTCGAGGAGGACGAGGCGCTGCGCTGGCTCGAGGCGCAGCCCGAGGCCTGATTGGGCGGCGGCGCAAAGCCATTAGCCATAAATGCCGAAATTCCTCGGCCTCGAATTACAGCATTTATGGCTAATGGCTGAAGGGTCCGGCGCCTATCGACCCCGACCTAAGCGGCGACGCTGTTGCGCCGCCCGAGTCGCAGCTGGCCCGCCGTGGCGCGGCCGTCGCCGGTTGGCTGGTAGACCACGCTGAACAGCGTGCGCGCCTTGGCGAGCGCCGGGCCGAAGCCCTTCTGGTCGCTCTCGAAGGAATCGAAACCGCAGCGCAGCAGGAACGGCAACTGGTCGAGGAACACTGCGCCGGTCGCGCGCAGCTCGCCGCCATAACCCAGCCGCTCGCGCAGGAGCCGCGCCTGGCTGTAGGCGCGGCCGTCGGTGAACTTGGGAAAACGAAGCGCGATCAGCCTGACGCCTTTCAGCCGGTCGCCGAGCTGCAGCACGTCGTCGGTATTGGCGATCGAGAGCGCCGGCTCCTGCGGCGCTAGCGGATTGAGCCTAAACAGCGCCATAGACCCGCTCCTTGAACGGCGCCGCGCCGATCCGCCGATAGGTATCGACGAAGCGCTCGCCGGCTTGCCGCGCCTCGAGATAGGTCGCGACCAGGGCATCGACCGCCTCGACCACCTTGTCGGCCTCGACGGCGGGCCCGAGGATCGTGCCGAGCGCCGTCCTGCCGAAGTCGACGTCGCCGCCCAGGCTCAGCTGGTAGAGCTCGACCCCGTTCTTGTCGACGCCCAGGATGCCGATGTGGCCGACATGGTGATGGCCGCAGGCATTGATGCAGCCCGAGATCTTGATCTTGAGGTCGCCGATGTCGTGCTGGCGCGACAGCTCGGCGAAATGATTGGAGATGCGCTGCGCCACCGGGATCGAGCGCGCGTTGGCCAGCGCGCAGTAGTCGAGGCCCGGGCAGGCGATGATGTCGGTGATCTTGCCGATGTTGGCCTCGGCGAAGCCCAGCCGCTCGAGCGCGCGATAGACCTCGGGCAGGCTCTCCACGGCGACATGCGGGAAGACCAGGTTCTGCTCGTGGCTGACCCGCACCTCGCCCTGGCTGAAGGCATCGGCGATGTCGGCGACGCCCTCCATCTGCGCAGCGCTTGCATCTCCGGGCGGGGCGCCGGCGGGCTTGAGCGACGCCGTCACGATGGCATGGCCCGGCACGCGATGCGGTGCGACGTTGGACTTGAGCCACAGCGCGAAGGCGCGGTTCTCGAGCTTGAGCGCCTCGACTTCGGGCACCTTGGTCCGCTTGGGCCGCAGCGGCGGCGGCGCGAACTGCCGGGCAATCGCCTCGATGGTCTCGGGTGCCAATTTGAGCGCGCCGTCCTTGGTCGCGGCGTACTCGGCCTCGACCTCCGCGCGCATCTTCTCGACGCCGATCTCGTGCACCAAGATCTTGATCCGTGCCTTGTAGATGTTGTCGCGCCGGCCGTAGCGGTTGTAGACGCGCAGCGTCGCCTCGAGATAGGCGAGCAGCTCGTCCTTGGGCAGGAACTCGCGCAGGGTCTTGCCGATCATCGGCGTGCGGCCGAGGCCACCGCCCACGATCACCTCGAAGCCCACCTCGCCCGCCTCGTTCGCCCACAGGCGCAGGCCGATATCGTGCACGCGCACGGCGGCGCGGTCGTTGGGCGAGCCGGTGATGGCGATCTTGAACTTGCGCGGCAGGAAGCTGAATTCGGGATGGAGCGTCGACCACTGGCGGATGATCTCGCACCACACGCGCGGGTCCTCGATCTCGTCCGCCGCGGCACCGGCGAAATGGTCGGCAGTGACGTTGCGGATCACGTTGCCGCTGGTCTGGATCGCATGCATGTCGACCTCGGCCAGCATGGCGATCGCGTCCGGCGCCTGCTCGAGCTTGATCCAGTTGAGCTGCAGGTTCTGGCGCGTCGTGAAATGGCCATACCCGCGGTCGTACTTGCGCGCGATCGCCGCGAGATGGCGCAATTGCCGGGTCGACAGCGTGCCATAGGGGATGGCGATGCGCAGCATGTAGGCGTGGAGCTGCAGGTAGAGCCCGTTGGTCAGCCGCAGCGGCTTGAACTGCTCCTCAGTCAGCTCGCCCGCGAGCCTTCGCTGGACCTGGTCGCGAAACTGCTCGACCCGCTCGGCGACCAGCGCGCGGTCGTAGTCGTCGTAGCGGTAGAAATGGGTGTCAGGCATAGCGCACGGCCTCGCCGGCGATCGCCGCGAAGGTGAGGCCCGAGGCGCGGATTTTCTCGCGCAGCGACAAGGGCTCGAGCGTGCCGTCCTCGCTCTCCGTCACCGCCACCAGGAAGGGATCGACCACGCCGAAGGCTTCCGCCTGCGCCCGCTGCAGCAGGATCTCGGCGGCGCGCTCGTCGCGGGCGAGTGCCGCGCGATCGAGCCGCGTCGTCCACTGGCCGGCATCGTCGAGGAACACCACCAGCCCGTCGCCAAGACGGTTGGCCGAAGCGACATGCAGCTCGCCGCTGAGATTCTTGGCCATCAGGAGACCTGTGCGAGGGGTTCGCGAGCCGCCGCGGCACGCGCCGCCACCTCGCCGACGATAATCAGGCTGGGACCCGCCAGATGAGCGGCGGCGAGCCGCGCCAGGTCGGCGAGACGGCCGGTCGACACCCGCTCATCGGGGCGCGTGCCGTTCTCGACGATGGCGACCGGCGTTGCCGGATCGACGCCGTCGGCCAGCAGCCGATCGCGCACGGCGGCCGCCTCGCTCGACGCCATGTAGATCACACGGGTGTGGCCGCCGGCGGACTCCGGCGCGGCATGGCCCGACATGAAGGTTACGGCCGAGGCGATCCTGCGGTCGGTGAGCGCAATGCCGGCTGACGCCGCACAGCCCAGCGCCGCGGTGATGCCCGGCACCACCGTCACGGCCAAGCCGGCGGCGTGCAGGGCGTCGACCTCCTCGGCGCCGCGGCCGAACACGAAGGGATCGCCCGCCTTCAGCCGCACGACCGTCTGGCCGGCGCGCACGCGGCGCACCAGCTCGGTATTGATGTCGGCCTGCGCCCAATTCGCCCGGCCCTTGCCCTTGCGCTTGCCGACGCAGACCCGCTCGGCCTCGCGGCGGGCGCGGTTGAGGATCGCCTCCGGCACCAGCGCGTCGTGCAGGATGACATCGGCTTCCTGCAGGAGCTGCGCGGCCTTCAAGGTCAGCAGGTCGGGATCGCCCGGTCCGGCGCCGACGATGTGGGCAATGCCGACCGGCTTCAGTCGCCGACGCGCGGCGTCGAGCTCGGCCAAAGCCGTCCGGCGGGCGCCGGCTTGGTCGCCGGCCAAGGCCAGGCGGGCGGCCGGCCCCTCGATCAGGCGCCGCCAAAAGGCGCGACGGGCACCGGCCTCG
>VBAF01000073.1:0-4171 GCA_005884705.1 Alphaproteobacteria bacterium | reverse complement strand
GCGACGTTGACCGGCACCCCCGCCGCTTTGGCGGCCCGCTGCGCGTCGATGTCAGCCTCGAGGTCACCCGTGGCGACGAACACAGCGGCCGCGCCCTTCAAATCGACGACGGAAACGGCTTCGACCCGGTACACCGCCGCACCGGCCGAGCGGGCCAGCTCGGCGCGGCGCTCCGCCGCGGCCCCGGCGCCGACCACCACGACCCGCCGGCCGGCGAGATCGAAGAACAGCGGCAGGTGCTTCACGAAACCAGCACGCGCAGGGCGATGTTGAGGGCGAGCACCCCCAGACCTTGGGCGAGGGCGTAGAGCCAGAGCGAGCCTTGGGACATGCGGTTCTCCCGACGATCTCCAGTTGATCTGGCAACTCATCGCACATCCGCCATAAGCGGGTTTGCCGAAGGTCCTGGCCAAGGCGGCAAATCCTTTTGCGCCTTCCTTCTCGCAGGAAATTTTTCTCTTTTGGGCGGTTCGGGACCCTCTTGAAGGCCCGCTCTGGCCTCCTAAATCCAGTCCCGTCAGCCGCGCCCATCCCGGGGCGGCGAGACAAGACATCGCTCACAGGAGGATGACTAAAATGCGTGGATTCGATTATTCGCCGTTCTATCGCGCCACCGTTGGCTTCGACCGGGTGTTCGACCTGCTCGACAACGTGGCTGGCCAGACCGCCGGCAACGGCTACCCGCCGTACAACATCGAGAAGGCCGGCGAGAACGCCTACCGGATCGTGATGGCGGTTGCGGGCTTTGCCGATGCCGAGCTGAACGTGACCCAGAAGGAGAACGAGCTCCTGGTCACCGGCCAGACCGCACCGAACAGCGAGGACGGCAAGCAGTATCTCTATCGCGGCATCGCCGGCCGCAACTTCGAGCGCCGCTTCCAGCTCGCCGACCATGTGAAGGTCGTGGGCGCCAAGCTCGCCAATGGCCTGCTGATCATCGAGCTGCGGCGCGAGATCCCCGAGGAGAAGAAGCCCCGCGCGATCCAGATCGAGGCCGAGGTCAAGCCGGCTCTGACGCACTAAAGAGATCGGGAGCGGCCTGCAGCCAGGCTGCTCCTGGGAAGAGGGCGCCGCGGTTTCCCGCGGCGCCTTTTTCTTTCAGGCGCGGCCCGATTGCCTTCGGTCCGCGGGCATGTGCTTTTTTCTTTGCCCGCGTGCCGGACTGGCCCGAGACTCCCGCCATGGCACGCCCAGGCATTTGGCTGGTCTCCGCCCTCCTGTGGACGCAGTGCGCGGCGGCGCAACCGCTCGCGCCCGACCAAGAGGCGCGCTGCACCGCGCAGCCCGGGGAGTCCTACCGCCGCGCCTGCCGCGACGCCTATGCGACGCCCGCCCTGCGCCTGCCGGAGCGCGCCGAAGAAGGCGGCAGCCGCTCCGGCTCGATGGCGATCGTCAAGCCGGCCGGCCGCGGGCCGTTCCCGGCTGTGGTGATCCTGCACACCTGCGATTCGATCGACGCCGACCAGACCCGCTACTGGGTGCGCGCCGCGATCGAGCGCGGCACCGTCGCCTTCGTGCTCGACAGCTTCACCCAGCGCGGCGTGCAGCGCGGCACCTGCAATCTGACCGCCGCCGATTCGCCCTTCGCGATCTATCCGACGCGCGGCCGCGACGCCTACGACGCGCTGCGCCATCTCGCGACCCTGCCGTTCGTCGACCGCGGCCGCATCGCCGCGATCGGCTTCTCGCAGGGCGGCCGGATCGCCTACACCCTGGCCGGCGCGCGCTACGCCAACATGTTCTCCGATCCCGGCCTGCGCTTCCGCGCCCTGGTCAGCGTCTACGGCCGCTGCCGCAACCCGATCAGCAAGCGCTGGTGGGTGCAGGATGACAGCACGACGCCGCTTCTCGCGTTGCTCGGCGGCAAGGACGCCGACGGCGATGCGAGCGAATGCCTGCCGCGCTTCGAGACGCTGCGCGCGGCCGGCCGGCCGATCGACTGGCACATCTACCCCAACGCCGCGCATGCCTGGGACTACGCGCAGTTCATCCCGGCCCGGCAGACGCCGCTGTGGGGCGTCGCCGGGCATACCGTGCGCAACGAGTACGACCCGCGGGTCACTGAGGATTCGCGCGACCGGGCGTTCGCCTTCGTCGCGCGCTGAGCCTCACTTGGCCGCGTGCTTGCCGGCGGTCTGCGGCGTGTGCGGCCCTTCCTTGCCGCTCTCCTTGTGCTGCAGCCGGGTGATCCGCGCCCAGGTCCGCTTATGCTCGTCGCGCACGCTGAAATGCAGGGTTCCGACCTTCTCGATCGCGAGCTCGATCTTGTCGCCGTCCATGAACGGGTTGAGACCGCGATGGTTGGTGCCGGTCGCGACGATGTCGCCGGGCTCCAGCGTGTGGATCGAGCTCAGCCATTCGATGCAGCGCGGGATGTTGTGCGCCATGTCGCTGGTGTTGAACTTCTGCATCACGGCGCCGTTGTTGGTGAGCGTGATGTTGAGCTTCTGCGGGTCGGCGATCTCGTCCGCCGTGACGATCCACGGGCCGAGCGGCGCGAAGGTGTCGCGCGACTTCATCTGGAAGAACACGTTGCCCGGCGGCGGCAGGCCGCGCGCCGAGCCGTCGATGAAGCCGGTGTAGCCGAAGATGTACTTCATCGCGTCGGATGCCGGCACGCGGGTGGGGCGCTTGCCGATCACCAGCGCCAGCTCAGCCTCGCCCTCGAGCACGCCCGCCGGCACGTCGGGCAGCACCATGGTGTCGCCGTTGCCGATGATCGCATTCGACATCTTGTGGAAGGCGTTGATGTGCGGCTTCTCCTTGAGCGTGCCGTCCTCCATGTAGTTGACCGCCATGCAGTCGATGTTGCCGGGCCGCGGCACCGGTGCGCGCAGGCGCACGCCCGAGAGCGCCACGCCCTTGCCTTCCGCGGCCTTCGCAACCCTGGCCTTGTGGCTGTCCCACCGCTTGATCAGCCCGATGATCAGGTCGGCGGCGTGGAGATGGGGGATGTCCTTCACGGCGTCGGTGATGTCGACGACCTGGTCGCCCTTCACGACGCCCAGGCGATAGTCGTTGAAATAACAGAGTTTCACTTCTTGTCTCCTCCTTCGAACACTTTCTTGGCGACCTGCGCCGCCGACATGGCGACCGGCCAGCCGCCGTAGAACGCCAGATGGGTGATCACCTCCAGCAGCTCCTCCTTGGTGACGCCATTGTTCAGCGCGCGCTGGAAATGGCCGACCTGCTGCTCGGTGCGGTTGAGCGCAATCAGGGTGGCGCAGGTGATCAGGCTGCGGTCACGCTTGCTGAGGCCCTTGCGCTCCCAGACGTCGCCGAACAGCACGTTGTCGGTGAGGTCGACGAGCTTGGGCGCGAACGCGCGCAACGCCTCGCGCGCAGCCGACGATGAAGCCGGTGGTTTTGACATGATTTCCTCCTGTGGTTGACTCTACTTCATGCGTTCCCAGCGCTCGGTGTTGGCCATGAACACATTCGCACTGGTCGGCGTGATGCTGTAATCGAGGTCCTTGGGCGGATTGCGAGTCTCGCAGTTTTTGCCCTTGTCCTCGCATGAGCGGGCGAGCGTGATCGCGAGCTTCTGGCCGGTGGCGCGATAGGTGCCCCAGTGCTGCAGGTCGATCGTGAAATTGTGGAAGAAGAAGCTGCCGTCGCGGCCGAAGCGCATGATCATGCTCTGGCGCGGCTCCTGCCGCTCCCACTTCCAGGTGCCCTCGAGATACGCGGCGGTCGACGGATAGGTGCCGTCGGACAGCTTGACCTGCTGTGCATCGGCAACGAACGCGGTCAACAACGCGAGCAGCCCAACTGCAAACGCGGTGAAGGCCTGTCTCATCGGATTCCCTTCTTTTCAACGCCGCGCCCCGGCGCTAGCGTCCGGTTACAAGTTTCGGAGGAAATGATGCCTGCGATCAAGGTCGCCGATTTCGCTTTCCCGCGCATGGAGGCGCCGGACCTCGATGAAATGGAGGAATTTCTCACCCATTTCGGCCTGGTCCGCGCCGAGCGCACACCGGATGCGCTCTACATGCGGGGCACCGACAGCCACCATCACCTGCACGTGACGCAGAAGGCCGGCACCAAGTTCATCGGCTTCGCCTACCACGCCGCCGACGAGGACGACCTCAAACGCCTGGCCAAGCTGCCCGGCGCCTCGGGCATCGAGGCCGTGAACGAGCCGGGCGGCGGCAAGCGGGTGCGGCTGACG
>VBAF01000591.1 GCA_005884705.1 Alphaproteobacteria bacterium | reverse complement strand
GATCTGTCGGGCGGCGCCAACACCTTCAATGCCGAGAATCGCGGGCCGGTCGATCCCGGCCTTGACGGCCATCGCGACGGCGGCGGCCTGTTCACGCTCCGCCTCTACGATTCGCTGAAGCCGACCATCGCGGCATGCAACGGCCCGGCGGTCGGTGTCGGCATCACCATGCAGCTTGCGATGGACGTGCGTCTCGCCTCCGAGGCAGCGCGCTACGGCTTTGTTTTCACCCGCCGCGCCATCGTCATGGAGGCTTGCTCGAGCTGGTTCCTGCCGCGCCTGGTTGGCCCGCAGCAGGCGCTGGAATGGGTCATGACTGGCCGCGTGTTCTCGGCCGAGGAGGCGCTCAATGGCCGCCTGGTGCGCTCGGTCCACAAGCCCGAGGGCCTGCTGGCGGCCACCTATGCGCTCGCCCGCGAGATCGCCGACAACACCGCACCGGTATCGGTCGCGCTCAACCGCCAGATGATCTGGAAGATGCTGGGCGCCGACCATCCGATGGAGGCCCACAAGGTCGATTCCAAGGGCATCTACGAGCGCGGCAAATCGGCCGACGTGAAAGAGGGCGTCGCGGCGTTCCTCGAGAAGCGGCCCGCCCGGTTCCCCATGAAAGTCAGCGACGGAATGCCGTCCTATTATCCGTGGTGGACGGAGCGTAGGTTCCGGTAAACAGCGTTCAGGAGGAAACCATGACCAAGATTTATTTGCCGCGCCGTGCCATTCTGGCCGCCGCGCCGGCCCTGATTGCCGCGCCCTACATCGCCCGTGCGCAAACCGGCAAGCCGGAGAAGCCCAAGGTGGTGCTGGCGGTCGGCGGCAAGTCGGCGCTGTATTATCTGTCGCTCACCATCGCGGAGCGGAAGGGCTTCTTCAAAGATGCCGGCCTTGACGTCGAGATCAACGACTTCCAGGGCGGGTCGAAGTCGCTTGAGGCCCTCATGGGCGGCAGCGCCGACGTCACCGCCGGCGCCTACGAGCATCAGCCGATCAAAGGCTTCGTGCTGATGGGCCGCGGCATGCAAATCGCGATCGGCCTGCGCAAGGAGGTCGCCGCCAAGGTCAAGGGGCCGGCCGACATCAAGGGCCTGAAGTTCGGCGTCAGTGCGCCGGGCTCCTCGACGCATATGCTGCTGTTGAGCTGGGCGGCCAAGGGCGGGCTCAAGACTTCCGACGTGGTTGCGATCGGCGTCGGCGCCGGCGCGACCGTGGTCGCGGCGATCGAAAAGGGCCAGGTCGACGGCGTGTCGCAGACCGACCCTGCCCTCACCATGCTGCAGGACAAGGGCATGATCGAGGTCAAGGTCGACACCCGCACCACCAAGGGCAACCAGGAGGTGTTCGGCGGGGCGTTCCCGGCGGCCTGCCTCTATACCCAGCCGGGTTTCCTCACCAAGACCCCCAACACGGCGCAGGCGCTGGCGACCGCAATCGTGCGCGCCGACGAATGGCTGCAGACCGCATCGCCGGCCGACGTCGCCAAGACGGTGCCCGAGGGCTACCTGCTGGGCGATCGGGCGATCTACGAGAAGTCGTTCGCCGGGGTGCGCGAGACGATCTCGCCCGACGGCCTGATGCCGGCCGGCGCGCAGGAGAATTGCCTCAAGTTCCTGGTCGATGCCGACCCCAAGCTCGCCGCCGACAAGGACAAGATCAAGCTGGCGGAAACCTGGACCAACGAGTTCGCGCAGCGCGCCAAGAAGCACGCCTAGGCAATCGTGACCACGGACGCGCCCGCTTTGGCGCTCGACGACATCACCTGCCGGTTCGCCGCCCGTGACGGCGGCGAGGCTTACACCGCCGTGGCCAATGCAACACTGCGCGTTGGCAAAGGCGAGTTCGTGTCGGTGGTCGGCCCGACCGGCTGCGGCAAGTCGACCTTGCTCAACGTGGCGGCGGGCCTGCTCGAGCCGTCGTCGGGTACGGTCGCTGTGTTCGGCGAGCGGCTGGTCGCGGCGAACGGCGTCAATCGGCGCGCCGGCTACATGTTCCAGGCCGATGCGCTGATGCCGTGGCGCACAGGCATCGACAATGTCGTCGCGGGCCTCGAGTTTCGCGGCGTGCCGCGCAGCGACGCGATGCGGCAGGGCGAGGAATGGCTGCGCCGCGTCGGGCTGGCGGGCTTTGGCGACCGTTATCCCCACCAGATGTCGGGCGGCATGCGCAAGCGGCTCGCGCTGGCGCAGACCCTGATCCTCAGTCCCGACATCCTGCTGATGGATGAGCCGTTCTCGGCGCTCGACGTACAGACCCGCCAGCTCATGGAGAACGAGCTGCTGGCGCTGTGGGCCGAGGACCGCAGGTCCGTGCTGTTCATCACCCACGATCTCGAGGAGGCGATCGCGCTGTCCGACCGGGTCGTCGTGCTGTCGGCCGGACCGGGCACGCATCCGATCGGCGACTTCAGGATCGACCTGCCGCGGCCGCGCGACGTCTCGGAGATCCGCATGACGCCCGCCTTCCTGGCGCTGCACAAGGAGATCTGGGGCGCCATGAAGGAAGAGGTGCTGAAGGCCTATCACCGCCAGAAGGCGGCGTGAGATGAAGCTGCGGGTGCTGCAATTCGCGGTCTTCGCCGCGCTGGTGCTGCTCTGGCACGTCGTCACCAAGCCCGGCCTGATCCCGAATTTCTATTTCGAGCAGGACAACCGCGCGGCCTTCTTCTTCGGCGAGCCGGTCAAGGTGTTCTGGGTGATCGTCGAATGGTTCACCTCGTTCGAGATCTTCCAGCATCTCTGGGTCACCCTGCTCGAGACCTTGCTGGGCTTCGTGATCGGCGCGGCCTCCGGCCTGGTGATCGGGCTTTGGCTCGCGCTCTCCAACACCGCCTCGGCAGTAATGGAGCCCTACATCAAGGGGCTGAACTCGATGCCGCGCGTGGTGCTGGCGCCGATCTTTTCTTCGTGGTGTTCTTCAACGTCTACCAGGGCGTGCGCGAGGTCAGCCCGACCCTGCTCGCCAACGCCCGCATGCTGGGTGCCTCGCGTCGCCAGCTGCTGCGCTCGATCTATCTGCCGTCGGCGATGAGCTGGGTGTTTGCGAGCCTCCACAACGCCGTGGGCCTTGCCTTCGTCGGCGCGGTGGTAGGCGAGTATCTCGGCTCCTCGCAGGGCGTCGGCTATCTCATTCTGCAGGCCGAAGGGACCTTCGACATCAACACCGTGTTCGCCGGCATCATCGTGCTGACCGCCTTTGCGCTGGTGCTCGACGCCGCCGTGGGCGCGATCGAGCAGCGGCTGATGACTTGGCAACCCAAGGCTGGCGAGACGGAAAAGATCTAGCGGCCTATGAACCGTGCCGCGCGCTTCTCGAGGAAGTGGGCGACGCCCTCCTTGAAGTCGGCGGTG
>VBAF01000072.1 GCA_005884705.1 Alphaproteobacteria bacterium | reverse complement strand
GTCTTGCCGCGCAGCTCCATGCCCTGCATCGGCCGCCAGCCGCCGCCGCGCACGATGCCGTGCATGGTGGCGATGTGACGGGCGGCGGCGAAGACCAGGCCCATCGCATGCTCGGCGACCGTCGTGTCGCCATAGCCGCTGATGGTCGAGACCTTGATGCCGAGCTTCTCTGCCGCGGCGACGTCGATGAAGCTCGCCGCGCCGGTGCCGAGGAAGACGATGTGCTTGAGGCCGCGGCATTTCTCGAGGGTCGGCGCACTGAAGTAGCTCGCGTCGTCGATCACCGTGTCGTAGCCCGCTATCTTGGCTGGCACGTCCTTCTCGTCGACCGGCCCCATGTTGACGACGACCGGAATGTCCTTCGGCCCATGGACGCGCTTCCACACCCGATCGATGTCGGGCGTCGAATCAATGAACAGCGTCTTGGGCACGACGGTCCTCCGGGTGAGGACCGGGTTCTAGCACGGGACCGATGGTCGACGGATAGCGGCGGCCGTTCAGCACCGCGCCGATGAAGGTCGGGCGGACCGCGAAGCGGTAGACCGGCATCAGGAGGGCGATGGTCCCGACCAGCGTGATCGCCATCTTGACGAGCGGCGGCAGCTCCACGACGTCCTTCAGCACGAGCTGGAAGGCCAGGATCACCGGCATGTGGGCGATGTAGAGGAAGTAAGACGAATCGCAGAGATAGCGCCGGTACGGGCTGTGGCCGCCGAGATAGCGCAGGAACAGGCCACCGACGCCCAGGATCAGCAGCCACATGTCGAGCGAATGCACGGCGCGGACGACGATCAAGGTCGTCGCACGGTCGAGCGGCAGCGCGTAGCTGTAGAGATAGGCGACGCTGGCCACGACCGCGAGCGCGGCATAGAGCCAGGCGCGCCGGATCAGCACCTCCAGGAGCTCCGACTTGAGGAACAGCAGCCAGCCGAAGGCGAACGGAATGGCGTAGACCGCGACGATGCGGAACACCGGCACGAAGCCCGGCGGATCCTCGATCCAGGGATTGGGCATCAGGAGCTGCGCGGCAAACGACGGCACGGCCAGCACGAGCGGCGCCCACGGCGAGCGGACGATCGCGCCGAACCCCTGCAGCGCCGCCGCGCGCGCCTTCGGCGACAGCACCAGCGGCACCACGGCGAGTGCCAGCGCCGCCAGGACGTAGAGCACGATCAGATATTCGAGGAACCACAGATGCAGCGGATGGGCGTACTTGAAGAGCGAGCCGGTTACCAGGGCTTGCCACGCGATCTCGAAGTTGAAGCGGCCGGTCCCCGCTTCCAGCATGACCAGCGGCCAGACGATCAGCCAGCCGACCACGAACGGCACGACGATCCGCATGAAGCGATTCCAGGCGGAGCGGCGCAGGCCGTAACGGGCGATCAGCAGCGCGGTGAAGAAGCCGGCCATGGCGTAGAAGATCGGCATCCGGAAGACGTGGATGACGGCGAGCGACCAGTCGAGCGTGCGGCTGAGCTCGCTCTGCCGCCACGGCCAGCCGCCGCTCGGCGAGTAGGCGACCACGGCATGGAGATAGATGCCGAGGAACATCATGGCCGCCCGCAGGCTGTCGAGGGCGTGATAGCGCATCGTCGTCTCCCCGGCGCTCATTGGCCCTGGACAGGCATCCTAGACACCGCTACCTTGTTGTGCAAGGTACCATGCCATATATGAGAGTGAAAGTGTAGTGACCGAGTCGCTGCTCGTCCAGCTTCGCAAGGGAGTGCTCGACTTGTGCGTGCTCGCGATGCTCGCGCGCCGGGACGGCTACGCCTACGACATCGCCAGCCGGCTGGCGGAGGATATCGGCATGGGTGAAGGCACGATCTATCCGCTGATGCGGCGCATGCAGGCCGACGGCCTGGTCAAGACCTACCTCGAGGAATCGAGCAGCGGTCCGCCGCGCAAGTACTACCAGCTCACCAAGGCCGGCCATGCCGCGCTCGCGGCGCAACGGGCCGAGTGGAGCACGTTCGTGGCGTCGGTGGCCAAGGTGTTGGACGCCAAACCCACAACCGCCGCCAAGACCGCCGGAGCAGGCCGATGACCCAAGCCGAATTCCTCGACACCTTGCGCCGCCGCCTCGCCGGATTGCCGCCGGACGAGATCGACGAGCTGGTCGGCGACTATGCCATGCACTTCGCCGACGGCCGGGCGGCCGGCCGCAGCGAGGGCGAGATCGCCGCGGCGCTCGGCGATCCGCTGCGGCTCGCCCGCGAGCTGCGCGCCGAGGCCGGCCTGCGGCGCTGGGAGACGGCGCGCACACCGGCCAACTTCTACGCCGCGATGATCGGCTTCCTGGCGCTGATCGCCGTCGACTTCGTCTTCCTGCTGCCGCTCTTGGGCGCGCTCGCGCTGGTGGCGCTGATCGTGGGCTTGGCTATGCTCGGCCTGTGCATCGCCGGCCTCGCGCTGGTGATGAAGCTGTTCAGCCTCGATCACGGTCTGTCGCTGCACTACCTGACGCGCATCCTGGGCGGCGTCGGCCTGCTCGGGCTGGGCGTCGGCGGCGGCGCGCTGCTCTTGATGGCGGTCGCGTACGTCGTCCGCCTGCTCGCCCGCTTCGCGCGGCTGCACTACACGCTGCTCCAGCGCAGCGAAACGGCCTGAAGGAGATCTCGCATGCCGCGCACTCTCGGCTGGGTTGCCGCCATCGGTCTCGGTGTCGGAGTCGTCTCGCTGTCGCTTGCCTGGGCGGTCGGCGGCCGCGATCTCAAGCGCGTGCTCGCCGAAAGCAACCTCAACCTTCAGTCCTGCGACGACGCCAAGGTCGCAAGCGGCCCCGAACGCCACCTGCCATGGAGCGGCGACGACACGATCGAGGTCACGCTAGCCGCCCCGCTGCGGCTGATCGCCGGCACGGGCAGCGAGGTGATCGTGCGCGGCGCGCCGGAAACCATCGCCCATCTGCAGCTCAGCGGCCGCCGGCTGTTCGCCGATTGCCGGCTGCTCGTCTCGTCGAAACCCATCGAGGTCGAGCTGCCGGCGCGGGCGCTGCGCCACGTGCGGATCTCCGGCGCCGGCAAGGTCGCGCTGGAGAAGCTCGATCAGCCGGAGCTCGCGCTCACCATCAGCGGCAGCGGCAATCTGTCGGCCAAAGGCACGGTCGAGCGCGTGTCGGCGACGATCTCGGGCTCGGGCGACATTCGGCTGGGCGACCTGGCACTGAAGCGGCTGGTCACCAAGATTTCGGGCAGTGGCGATCTCGAAGCCGCCCCGAAGGACGAAGCCGACGTCACGATCTCGGGCTCGGGCCACGTCCGCCTGCTCAGCCGCCCCGCCACCCTGCGCAGCAAGGTGTCGGGCTCGGGCCGCATCACCCAGCCGCCCGTCTAGCAATGAGACGGCGCCGGTTTACTTCACTTTTCGGGGGAGCCGCGCTGGCACCGCTCACCGCATTGCCGGTGTACGCGGACCCGCGCGATGGCTGCGGCGTTCCGGTCGCGCGAAACGATGGCTGGCCCGTCGCCTCTGCCAATGATGACAAGCTCATCGACCGCGGCGCGCTGTGCAGGATGGCCGATCGGCTCGCGGCTTCGACCAACGTGCACTCCGTTTTGGTCGCACGCAGTGGCAAGCTGGTGTTCGAGCGGTACTTCAAGGGTTCAGATGAGATCAACGGCCGCCGGGTGGAAAGCGTCACCTTTGACGCCGATACGCTGCATAACATCAAGTCGGTTTCGAAGGTCGTCTCGTCGCTCGTATTCGGGATCGCTATCGATCGCGGGCTGATACGCAGCGTCGACGAGCCGATCTTCAGCTTCTTCCCCGAGCTGTCGGACCTGCGTTCCCCGGAGAAGGACCGCCTCCGGCTGGCGCACGCGCTCACCATGACGATGGGCCTGAAATGGGTGGAGGCGGTCCCCGACAACGAGGGCAACAACGACGAGGAGCGCATGCACATGGCGCCAGACCCGTGTCGTTACGTCCTCGGTCTTCCGGCGACGGCCCCGCCGGGCCGAGAATTCTTCTACAACACCGGCGCGCTGACGCTCGTGTCGGCCATCGTCCGCAAGGCTACCGGACGTCCCCTCGACGAATTCGCGCGCGCGGTGTTGTTCGAGCCTCTGGGCATCGCCGGCTTCGAGTGGAGCAGGGTCAGGGGCGACGCCGATGCCGGAGGGGGATTGCGCCTGCGACCACGCGATATGGCGAAGATCGGCCAGCTTGTCCTTGCGGGTGGCCGCTGGAACGACCGCCAGATCGTGTCGAAGGCGTGGATCGACGCTTCAACGACACCGCGGACGAAGGCCTCGAGCAATTATTCCTACGGATATCTCTGGTATCTCGGCCGCTCTCCGTTCAACGGGCATGAGGTCCACTGGCCGGCCGGGCTCGGGCGAGGCGGGCAGTCGATTCGCGTTGTGCCGGAACTCGATCTCGTGGTCGTGGTGACCGCGGGATATTACCAGGACTACAGCCCGCAGGCGTTTCAGGTGCAGTCTGGCGTTTTCAGCGACGTCCTGCGGGCGATTTCGAGCTAGCGCTTCTCGTTCAGCACGCGCCAGATCTTCTCGGGCGTCACCGGCATGTCGATGTGGGTGACGCCGAGCTCCGACAGCGCGTCGACCACGGCATTCATCACCGACGGCAGCGCGCCGGCACAGCCCGCCTCGCCGCATCCCTTCACGCCGAGCAGGTTGGTCTTGCACGGCACCGAATGGTTCTCGACCGAGAAGCTCGGCGCGTCCGAGGCACGCGGCAGGGCATAGTCCATGTAGGAGCCGGCCACCGGCTGGCCCTGCTCGTCGTAGATGGTGCGCTCCATCAGGGCCTGGCCGATGCCCTGGACCACGCCGCCATGCGCCTGGCCCGCGGTCAGCATCGGATTGATGACCGTGCCGAAGTCGTTGACCATGGAATAGCGCACCACCTCGACCACGCCGGTGTCGGGATCGATCTCGATCTCGGCGATATGACAGCCGTTGGGGAACGAGAACGGCGGGTTGTCCGAGATGTGGCTGACGTCGAGCGATTGCGGCATGTCGGGCGGCAGCTTGAGGCCGCGGCGCAGTCTGTCGGCCAGCTCGAGGATGCCGATGCCGCGATCGGTCCCGGCGATCGTGAACCGGCCACGCGCGAATTCGATATCGACTGCCGACGCCTCCAGCATGTGCGCGGCGATCTGCTTGCCCTGCTCGATCACCTTGTCGCCGGCCTCGAGGAAGGCCTGGCTGGCGACCAACGCCGACTTCGAGCCGCCGGTGCCGCCGCCGACCTTGAGCTGGTCGGAATCGCCCTGCAGCAGGCGGAAGCGGGGGACCGGAATGCCGAGCTTTCCGCCCAGCACCTGGGCGAACGGCGTGGCATGGCCCTGGCCGTAATCGAGCGTGCCCGACAGCATGGTGATGGTGCCGTCCGGCTCGAAGCGGACGCCGCCATATTCCTTGCTGGGCGGGCCGGTGACCTCGAGATACTGGCCGATGCCGCGGCCGCGCAGCTTGCCGCGCGCCGCACTCTCGGCCTTGCGCTTGTCGAAGCCCTGCCAGTCTGATGCGGCCAGCGCCTTGTCGAGCACCGTGGTGAACTCGCCCGAATCGTAGTTCATGCCCGACGGCGCCTTGTAGGGCATCTGGTGCGGCCGGATGTGGTTGCGCCGGCGCATCTCGACGGCATCGAGGCCCATCTCGCGGGCGGCGGTTTCGATCAGCCGCTCCATGTAGTAGTTGGCCTCGGGCCGGCCGGCGCCGCGATAGGCGGCGACCGGCGTGGTGTTGGTGAACACCACCTTGGAGTTCACTTCCATCGCCGGCGTCGCATAGACATCGATCAGGTTTTTCACCGAGTTGGTGGTCGCCGGCATCGGCGGATAGATGTAGGCGCCGGCATTGCCGGTGCCGGTCAGCCGCACCGCCAGAAAGCGGCCGTCCTTGTCGAGCGCCAGCTCGGCCACGCGCTGATGATCGCGGCCGTGATGATCGCTGAGGAAGCTCTCCGAGCGCTCGTCGGTCCACTTCACCGGCCGGCCCAACGTCTTCGCCGCGAGCAGCAGCGGACCATATTCGGGATAGACCTGCGATTTCATGCCGAACGAGCCGCCGACATTGCCGGTCAGCACCCGCACCTTGTCCGGCGTGGTGTTGAGCACGTCCTTGGCGAGGCCGCCGCGCAGGCCCATCACGCCCTGGCAGCCGACCCGCAGCACCCAGCGGCCGTTCTCACAGGCGCCGATCGCCGACCGCGGCTCCATGGGATTGACCACGATGCGGTTGGCCTTGTTCACCGCCTCGGCGTTGCCGTAGTGGAAGTCGAGCACCAGGTTGCCCGGCGCCTCGTCATGAATCTGCGCCGCGCCCGAGGCGAGCGCCTGGGCCGGCGTGGTGGCCGCCGGCAGTTCCTCGATATCGGGTTCGACGACTTCGGCCGCATCCTTCGCCTGCACCGTCGTCTCGGCGACGACGCACGCCACGACCTCGCCGACATAGCGCACGCGATCCTTGGCCAGCGAATGGCGCGGCGGCGTCTTCATCGGCGAGCCGTCGCGCTGCGGGATGTTGAGGCCGCATTTCATCGGCCCGAAGCCCGCGGCGGCGATGTCGGCGTAGGTCAGGATCGCCAGCACGCCGGGCATCTTCGACGCCGCCGTACTATCGATGCCCTT
>VBAF01000071.1:1338-10439 GCA_005884705.1 Alphaproteobacteria bacterium | reverse complement strand
CGTTTCACCAGCAACCAGCTCTATTCGATCGGCTTCGGCGGCGTGGCGCTTGGCATTGCCCGCGGCACGATGGACGCGTTCCTGGCGCTGCCGCGGGAAAAGACCCGCCGGGGCGCGGGCAAGCCTATGGTCGAGAACAACGTCGTCCAGAGCCACGTGGCGCAGTCCGAGGCGAGGTGGCGGTCGGCGCGCTATTTCCTGCACGCCGCGGCGGACGAAGCGCTCGAGACGATCGAGGAACGCGGCGAGATGGAGCTCGATCAACGGACCCGCCTGCGGCTTGCCTCGACCTGGGCCATCCAGTCGTCACGGGAGATCGTCAATACGCTGTTTCACGATTGCGGCTCGATGTCGGTGTTCGAGGAAAATCCGTTCGAACGCCGTCTGCGCGACATCGACACGGTCGCGCAACAGGGCCAGGGGCGCATCCTGCACTACGAGACGGTCGGCCAGGTCATGCTCGGCGTGGCGCCCGAGAATATTTTCTAGCCGGGAGCCTCATGGGTCCCATGAAAGACAACAGCATACGGCGCGCGGTGCGCGAGGGGCGGGCCGCAGCGGCATTTCGATTGCGCTGTTCGGCCTACCGGCCTTAGCATGCCGCCTAACGACAAAAGTGAGCGCGGAAGCGGGCCTGCTTTCCGACGCGAACCGGGAGGCACGGCATGGCACCCAGAGTCGGTCGGCGTACTTTTGCAAAACGCGTTGGCGCCGCCGCACTGGCGGCCGCACTGCCGATGCCCGCGATTGCCGAGGACAAGCCGATCAAGATCGGCCTCCTCACCGTCAAGACCGGCCCCTTGGCGCAGGGTGGCATCCAGATGGAGCAGGGCACCAACCTGTTCCTCAAGCATCGCGGCCACAAGCTGGCCGGCCGCAAGGCGGAGCTGGTGGTCGGCGATACCGGCGGCAACCCCGCGGGCACCAAGACCAAGGCGCAGGAGCTGATCGAGCGCGACCACGTCGACTTCATCGTCGGCCCGCTCGCGGCTTTCGAGCTGCTGGCGATCTCCGACTATGTCGCCCAGCACAAATGCCCGATCCTGAGCCTCGCCGCGGCCGAGGACATGACTCAGCGCAAGCCCAACCCGTACTTCGTGCGCGCCTCCGGCACTTCGGCGCAGGCGATGCATCCGCTGGCCGACTATGCGGCTAAGGAGCTCAAGTACAAGTCGGTGATCACCGTCACCGAGGATTTCGCCTTCGGCTACGAGCAGATGGGCGGCTTCCAGCGGGTGTTCGAGGACGCCGGCGGCAAGCTGGCGAAGAAGCTGTGGCCGCCGATCGTGACGCCGGACTACACGCCCTACCTCGCGCAATTGAGCGGCGTCGATGCCGTGGTCTCCGGCTTCGCCGGCTCCAATCCTCTGAAGTTCATGAAGCAGTACAAGGACCAGGGCCTCACCCTGCCGATCATCGCCGGCAGCGTGGCGATGGACGACGCGCTCCTGAAGAGCTTCGGCGACGAGGCGGTGGGCACGATCTCCTGCTCGGGCTATACCGCCGATCTCGACACGCCGAGCAACAAGAAATTCGTCGAGGGCATGGTCGCGGACTACGGCAACATCCCCGGCATCTACGCCGCCGGCCTCTATATGAGCGGCATGGTGGCGGAGGCTGCCCTCGAGAAGACCGGCGGCAAGACCGACGACAAGGAGGCGTTCATCGCCGCGATGCGCGGCGTCAGCCTCACCGACACGCCGCGCGGGCCATTCCACTTCGACCATCTCGGCAACGTAATCGGCAACGCCTTCATCCGCCGCTGCGAGCGTAAGGACGGCAAGCTCGTCAACACGACGATCAAGACCTACAAGGATGTCGGCCAGTTCTGGACCTTCGACGAGAAATGGTTCCTGGCGCAGCCGGTCTATTCGCGGGACTATCCGCCGCTGAAGGGCTGAGCGTCAGGCGACCGCCGCGCCAGAATCGCCGCGCATGAACCTCTGGCTGCTTGCGGCAAACAGCATCGCGTTCGGAGGCCTGCTGTTCCTGCTCTCCGCCGGCTTCGCGCTGATCTTCGGGCTGATGCGCATCCCGAACCTGACGCACGGCTCGTTGTTCATGCTGGGGGCCTATTTCGGGGTCAGCTTGATCTCCTGGGGCGTCGGCTTCTGGCTGGCCGCACTCGCCGGCGGTGTGGGCGTCGCCGTGCTGGGCGGGTTGATCGAGCGTCTGCTGCTGCGCCGCCTGCCGGGCGCCGAGCTTGCCCAAGTGCTGGTGACGTTGGGCCTCTCCTTCATGATCGCCGACGCCTGCCTGATGCAATGGGGCGGCGATCCGATCTCGATCGAGACGCCGGCCGCGCTCCGCGGCGCGAGCCGCGTCGCAGGTGTGGCGTTCCCGACCTACCGGTTGGGGGTCATCGTGATCGCGGTGGCGTTCGCCGTGGTGCTGTGGGCGATGCTCGAACGGACGCGTCTCGGGGCGATGATCCGCGCCGGCGTCGACGACCCGATGATGGCGCGCGCCGTCGGCATCCGGGTGCCGCTGCTGTTCACCCTCGTGTTCTGCCTCGGCTCCGGACTGGCCGGCTTCGCCGGCGTGATCGGCGGACCGATCCTCTCGGTCTATCCGGGGCTCGACCAGGACATGCTGCCGCTGGCCCTGGTGGTGGTGATCCTCGG
Source organism: Alphaproteobacteria bacterium (assembly GCA_005884705.1). Lineage (GTDB taxonomy): Bacteria > Pseudomonadota > Alphaproteobacteria > Reyranellales > Reyranellaceae > Reyranella. Next base: position 7,815 of record VBAF01000071.1, on the reverse strand, counting down.
CGGCTCGGGCAGCCTGGTCGGCGCCTTCGTCGGCAGCTTCGTGGTCGGCGTGCTGTACAACTTCGGCCAGGCGCTGTTGCCCGAGCTCGCCTACGTCGTGCTGTTCCTGCCGATGCTGGTCGTGCTGGTGGTGCGGCCGGCCGGCCTGTTCGGCAGGTCGTCGCCATGAGACGGCTGGCAGCCTTGGGCTCGCTGCTGCTGGCGCTCGGACTGCTGGCGAGCCTGCCGGCCTGGATCGGCAATTCCTACTACGTCAACATCGCCTCGCAAGTGCTGCTTTACGCGGTGTTCGCGCTCGGCCTCAACGTGATCGTCGGTTATGCTGGACTGGTCTCGCTCGGCCATGCCGGGCTGTTCGGCATCGCTGCCTACAGTGGTGCGATCCTGATCACCGCCGGCTACGGGCATTTCGTTGCGATCGCCGGAGCGCTGGTCGTGACGCTCGGCGTCGCGGCGCTGTTCGCCGTGCTGGCGCTGCGCGGCACCGGCCTGGGCTTCGTCATGATCACCGTCGCCCTCGGGCAGATCGTGTGGGGCGTGGCCTATCGCTGGATCAGCCTGACCAACGGCGACAACGGCGTGTCGATCACCTCGCGGCCGGCGCCGTTCGGCCTGTCGCTGGTGGATGCCAACCCGTTCTACTGGGCGACGCTGGTGGTGTTCCTGGTGGCCGTCGCGGCGATCGCCATCTTCGTCGCCTCGCCGTTCGGCGCCAGCCTGCGCGGCACTCGCGACCAGCCGCGGCGGATGAATGCGCTGGGCTACAACGTCTGGCTGATCCGCTTTCTCGCCTTCCTGTTCTCTGGCCTGTGGAGCGGCGTCGCCGGTCTGCTGTTCCTCTACTACAACCAGTTCGTCAGCCCGCAGACGGTGGCGCTCACCGCCTCGGCCGAGGTGCTGCTGATGGTGATCTCCGGCGGCACCGCGACGCTGCTCGGCCCGATCGCCGGCGCGCTGCTGGTCGTCATCATGAAGAACGTGGCGAGCGGCTATATCGAGCGCTGGAATTTCGTGCTCGGCGCGATCTTCGTCGCCATCGTCATCTTCATGCCCGAGGGGCTGGTGCCGGGTTCGCTCCGGCTGTGGCGCTGGGCCACGCGGCGACGGCGGCAGCACCCCGCCGGGCCCGCGGCGATGGCGCCAGTGCCGCACGGCAGCATCAACGGCGGCGCCCAATGAGCGCGCTCGAGGTCAGTGGCCTGCAGAAGTCGTTCGGTGGCCTGCGCGTCACCCGCGAGGTCAACCTGAGCGTCGAGCCGGGCGAGCGGCGGTTGATCATCGGCCCGAACGGCGCCGGCAAAACCACGCTGTTCAGTCTGATCACCGGCGAATTGCGGCCCGATGCGGGCTCCATTCGCCTGTTCGGCCGCGAGATCGTCCGGGTTCCCAGCCGCCGGCGCGCGCATCTCGGCCTCGCGCGCACCTATCAGATCATCACGCTGTTCCAGCGCGAAACGCTGCTGCACAACGTCATGCTGTCGCTGCTCGGGCTGTCCGGCCTGCGCTGGAATCCCTTCCGCCGCTTCGCCCAACAGGCGGCGCTGATCGAGGCGGGGCGGGCAGCGCTCGCGCGGGTCGGCTTGCTCGACATGGCCGACCGACCCCTCAGCGACACCTCCTACGGCGAGCGCCGCCGCGTTGAGATCGCTATGGGCCTGGCGCAGAACCCGAAGGTGCTGCTCCTCGACGAGCCGTTTGCCGGCCTGTCGATCGAGGAGCGCCGCGACGTCCAGGGTCTGCTGGCCTCGATCCCGCATGACGTCACCATCGTGATGATCGAGCACGACATGGATGTGGCGCTGGAGTTCGCCGAGCGCATCACCGTGCTGCACTTCGGCGAGGTGGTGGTGGAGGGCAGCCGCGCCGAGGTGGTGGCGCATCCCAAGACCCGGGAGATCTATCTTGGCGAATGAGGCGCTGCGGCTGGCCGATGTCGACGCCTTCTACGGCGACAGCCATGTGCTGCATGGCGTCTCCTTCATCTGCGGCGAGGGCAGGCTTGTCGGCCTGCTCGGCCGCAACGGCGCCGGCAAGACCACCAGCATCAACGTGGTGATGGGCCTGCTGCGTCCCCGGCGCGGCAGCGTCGCGGTCTACGGCACGCCGGTCGCCGGCCGTCCGCCCGAGGCGATCGCCGCCCAGGGCGTGGCCCTGGTGCCGCAGGGCCGGCGTATCTTCCGCAGCCTGACGGTGCGCGAGAACCTCGCGGTAGCGGCCCGCAAGGCTTCCGGAGATCGGCAGAAGCCGTGGACTCTCGAGCGGGTGTTCGACACCTTCCCGCGGCTGGCCGAGCGGCGGAAGCAATACGCCAGCACCCTGTCCGGCGGCGAGCAGCAGATGCTGGCGATCGGCCGGGCGCTGATGTCGAACCCGCGGGTGCTGTTGATGGACGAGCCGTCGGAGGGTCTGGCGCCGCAGATCGTCGCCGAGGTGATGGCGACGATCCGCCGCCTGAAGGAGGAGGGGCTGTCGATCCTGCTGGTCGAGCAGAACGCCAAGCTCGCCTTCGATGTCGCCGACGACATCGTCATCCTGAACAGCGGTCGGGTGGTGGTCGATGCGCCGGCGGCAGCGCTCGTCCGCGACAAGGTGGATTTGCACCAGCATCTCGGAATCTACTGATAGGATGGCCACCGGCTCCAAAGCCGAGAGGTGAGGTCATGGGCGAAATTCTGGGACTCGGCGCGACGCACTATCCGTCGCTCACCGCGCCGCCCGAGCGCATGCTCGGATTTTTCAATCACATCCTGTCGGCGCCCAATATCGATCCGAAATACAAGGATCGCGCCAACTGGCCGCGGGAAATGTTGGCCGAGCTCGGCAACGACGAAGGCCGTGCCTCGATCGAGCGCTACCGTGAGCGGATGTGGGCGAACTTCCGCAAGCAGCGGCAGATGATCGACGACTTCGCGCCGGACTTCATCGTGCTGATCGGCGACGACCAGTACGAGAACTTCCGGGAGGACATCATCCCGCCGTTCTGCGTCTACGGACTGGACGACGACTTCGACCTGCAGCCGTGGTCGGAAGGCGGCAAGGCCAAGGCCAACGGCTGGGGCGAAGCAGGCGACTGGACCATGCGCATTCACGGTCACCGCGACGGTGCCAAGCAGCTCACCACCGGCCTGATCAGGGCCGGCGTGGCGATGCCGTACGCCTACAAGCCGCTGCATCTCGCCGGCCTCGNNNNATCCCGTCGTGCCGTTCCATGTGAACTGCTACGGCAGCATGGTCATGCGCTCGGCAGGCGCGGTCGCGCATTTGTTCAAGACCGAGCCTGAACCGCAGCTGCCCGATCCGCCGGCGCCGACTCCCGCCTTGTGCATGTCGGTAGGCGCGGCGCTGGCCCGCGTCATCGAGGCGAGCCCCTATCGGGTGGTGGTGATGGCCTCCTCCAGCTGGTCACACTGCTTCCTGTCGCCGGTCGGCGGCTGGGTGATCCCCGATCACGCCGCCGACCGCGAAATGCTGGCGGCCCTAAGACGCGCCGACTGGGATGCCTGGCGCAATCGCAGCCTCGAGCAGATCGAGCGCGCCGGCCACCATGAGCTGCTCAACTGGATGGTGCTAGCCGGCGCCATGGCCGAGCTCGACCGCAAGCCCGTGATCGACGATTGGGTCGAGACCTACATCTTCCAGTCCGACAAGTGCTTCGCCTCGTTTGCCTTGATCTGAAATCGATGAAAGACAACAGCATACGCCGCGCGGTGCGCGAGGGGCGGGCCGCGCTCGGGACCCAGCTCAAGGAGTTCGCGTCGCGTGGGGTGCCGTGGATCATCGAGGCCTCGGGCTTCGACTACTGTGCGATCGACCACGAGCACGGCGCTTTCGACCTCGAGACGATCGCCAACCTCGCCGGGTGGTTCCAGGCGACCGACGTCTCGGCGATCGTGCGGATCCACAAGTCCTCCACGCATCTGATCCCGGCGATCCTCGATCAGGGGATCATGGGCGTGCAGGTCTCGGAGGTCGACAGCGTCGAGGAGGCGCGCGCGATCGTGGCTGAGGCAAAGTATCCGCCGATCGGCCATCGCGGCATCGCGGGCGCCGGGATGCACACCGGATACAGGAGCCATGGCGCCCGTCACGCGTCGGAGTACGCGCCGTGGGCCAATGCCAACATCATCGTCTGCGTGTCGATCGAATCGCTCGACGGCCTCGAGAACGTCGAGGCGATCGCCGCCGTCGAGGGCATCGACATGATCGCCTACGGCCACTCGGACCTGAGCGCGCGCCTGGGCGTCCATCTCCAGCTCGAGCACCCGACGTTCAAGGCGGCGGTGCGCCGGATCGTCGAGGCCTGCACCGCGCACGGCAAGCTTGCCCGCGGGTCGGCGGAGACCGAGGCGCAGATCGAGGAGTACTGGCGGCTCGGCTGCAAGGTGCTGAACCTGCCCGGCAACGACGTCAGCACCTATCTCGACGGCCTGAAGGCGCGGGCCGCCCGCGCCCAGGCGCGGCTGAAATCGATCGGCGTTCCGACGCCGTGAGGCGTGCACAGCTCAGGACTGCCACCATTGACGGGAGCAGCGCGCTGCGCTGCGATGTGTCCGAGGAGGTGCTCAGTCAATGGTGAAGACCAACGTCATGCCTCCGACGAGGGCCCATCGCGTGGAAGCGCGTTGAACGTGATCAAGCGATTCTTTTCGGGACTGTTCGGGCGGCGGTCGGCCGACGCTCCTCGCGCGGCGGCATTTGCCCACTTCCCCTTCGAGGTCGTGGAAACGACCGGCGAGCAAGCGTTGGCCAAATGGGAGGAGTTGAAGACGGCGGGACGGGGCGTCCCGGTCATCGTCGGAAACGCTGTCGATGACGTCGTCGAGTCCTTCAGTCCGGAGAACGCTGCTGCGCCGGGGATCAGCTCGCTGGACGAGATGCTCGCTGCCGCGAGCGCGATCCGCTTTCCCGAGGACTTTCTCCGGATGCGTCGCGAGGAGGAGAAGGCCGCTGCGATCTCGGACGAGGAACTGGAGGAGTTCCAACCCGACGAGGGAGAGTGGCCGGCAGAAGCGCCCGCCGCGCCGGGACTGACCGTCACCTACGACCTTCTGACCAGCCAGGCCCACCCTCGCGTCTATATCGTCCTCGTCCCGACCGACGATCCCACGACCATCCCGGCCCACCTTCGCTGGGGCGGCTTCAACGCCTGCCCGAGGCCGGAATATCACATCGCGGCGCTGCGCCACTGGCGCGACCGCTACGGCGCAGAACTCGTGGGCCTGGATATGCCACGTTGAACGTTCGAGTCGCCCGAAGGCCCGCCACGCCCGAGGAGGCGCTCAAGCTGGCGCGGCTGCAATACGAGTATTGCCACGACATCGTCGACCAGGGCGTGGACACCCTCAGCGCATTGGCCGCCTCGCTGATGGCGCATGACTGGTGGTTTTTTTGTGGGACTGAGCCGGCGCGCCTATTCGGCGGCCCGGCGCTCCCGGCTGTAGCGGCTGGTCACGGGTCGCAGGCCGAGGTTTTGCCGCAAGGTCCGGCCTTCGTACTCGGCGCGAAACAGCCCGCGGCGGCGCAGTTCGGGAACGACCATCTCGACGAAATCCTCGGCCCCGCCGGGCAGGGTGGCCGGCGTGATGTTGAAGCCGTCGCACGCCTCGGCCTCGAACCATTCCTGCATGGCATCGGCGATGTCGGCGGGCGTGCCGATCCGCGCCGAGCCGGTGAGCCCGGCGCGGAGGTAGAGCTCGCGAATCGTCGGCTTCTCCCGTTTCAACCGCTCGACCAGCAGGGCGCTCACGCTGCGCAGCTCCTGGCGGCCCAGTGTGCCGTCAGGCAGGGGACCGTCCAGCGGATGGCCCGACAGGTCGCCGAAAGTGCTGTAGAGCGAGCCCAGGCCGGACAGCGGGTCGATCAAGGCCTGCAGCGCGTCGTACCTGGCCTGCGCCTCGCCGCGCGTGCGGCCGACGACCGGACAAAGCGCCGGCAGGATCTTCAGATCGTCCGGCGCGCGGCCGTATTTCGCCATCCGCTCTTTCACGTCGGCGTAGTAGGCGCGCGCGTCCTCTCGCGAACCGGAGATCGCGTAGATGACGTCGGCGGTCGCGGCGCCGAGCTCCCGGCCTTGCTCCGAAGCACCGGCCTGCACGATCACCGGATGGCCCTGCGGCATGCCGGCGACATTCAACGGGCCGCGCACCTTGAAGAACTGCCCCTTGTGATTGAGCACATGCATCTTCGCGTCGTCGAAATACCGGCCGGCCGCCTTGTCGAACAGCAGCGCGCCATCGTCCCAGCTGTCCCACAGGCCCTTGACCACCTCGACGAACTCGGCGGAACGGGCGTAGCGCGTCTCGTAGTCGAGCGTCGTCTCCAGCCCGAAGTTCTGCGCCTCGAGCGCTGACCAGGACGCGACCACGTTCCAGCCGGCGCGGCCCTTGCTGATCAGGTCCAGCGTGGCGAACTTGCGCGCCAGGTTGTACGGCTCGTTGTAGGTGGTGGAGGCCGTCGTCACCAGGCCGACATGGCGCG
>VBAF01000071.1:0-1318 GCA_005884705.1 Alphaproteobacteria bacterium | reverse complement strand
TGACCATGGCCAGCGCCGGCAGCAAAGTCATCGGCTCCAGCTCGACCATGTCCCGGCCGGTCCGCGCCAGCGAGCCCGGCGGAACATCGTCCTGGCGAATCCCGGCACCGTCGGCAAAGAAGATCAGGTCGAGCTTGCCCCGCTCGGCGACCTGGGCGCTGCGCACATAGTGCTCGACCTGCAGCGTGCCGTCGGCCGGCACATCGGGATGGCGCCAGGCGGCCGGATGATAGCCGTGGCCGCGGATCGACAGACCGAGCCGCATCTTGCGTGCCGTCATCACGCCGTCTCCGTTTCCATGTTCCACCGCAGCGTCGCGACATCACCTGTCCCCAGCTCCAGCGTGGCGTAAGCGCCTCGGTGGCGGACGCGAAAGCGCCTTGCCCCATCGCCGTCGTTCATGACCACCATCACCATCCGCGACTCGGGCGTCAGGCACGTGACGTTGGGAAGCCGATCGACCTCGCTGGAATGAACCCGCACCGACCCCGGCCGGATGAACCGCGCCGAGTGCGCCATCAGGTAATATCCGGGATTTCGCTGGATCGTGGCTGCAATGACAGGGGCGCCGCGGCGGTGCGTGATCGTGGCCGCAATGGTCACGCCGCCCAGGGCGCCCACGGCGCCGAGGCGCGTGTGCAAGGCGTACCGGGGATCGGACGCGAGATTCCATTCCAACGCGGTACGGCTCCAGTTTCGCAAGGTGCCGATGACGATGTTCTTCGTGTGCCAGCGCAGGGCGCCTATGAAATCGTCCTCGGCGGAAACCCATTGCTCGGTGAAGTAGACTTTTTGCTCCGGATACTGCGCGCGCACTTGCGACATCGTCTCCGGCCCTCCGTTGTACATGTGCCAGGCAACGCCGGCGATATAGGCGCGCGCGCCTGCGTCCCCGAGCACCGTGAGCGGATACTCCGGTACGTCGCAATTGTGGTCCCAGCAGAGTATTTCGGTTTCTGGCGCGGCCTTGCGCAATTCGGGTCCGAGGTATCCCTTGATGAAGTCCGCCTGCTCCGAGGCACTCATCACCATGCTCGGCTCGTTCCTCGCATTGAGCGGCTCATTCTGGGGCGTCACCGCGCTGACATGAATGCCATGCCGGCGCATCGTCTCGACGTATGTCACGAAGTATCGTGCGTAAGCCGCATAGGAGTCCGGCTTCAGCCGTCCCGCCACGTAGCTGCCGTTGGTCTTCATCCACGGCGGGGCCGACCACGGCGAGGCGATGATCTTCACCGCCGGATTGATCGCCAGGATCTGCTGCAGCACGGGAACCACCTCGCGGTCTCCGGCGGAGAGATTGAAGCGCGCGAGGTCG
>VBAF01000070.1 GCA_005884705.1 Alphaproteobacteria bacterium | reverse complement strand
GGCCGAGATCGCCGCCACACTGGGCAACGGCCATATCGATCTCACCCGCCGCGCCAACCTGCAGATTCGCGGCCTGCGCGAGCAGGATCTGCCGGCGCTGCACCAGGCGCTCGATCGCCTCGGCCTGCTCGAGAACGAAGCGGCGCGCAACATCATGATCGATCCGCTGGCCGGTCCCGAGACGCGGGCGCTGGCAACGGCGCTCGGCCGTGCCTTGCCGCAGGACATGCCCGCGAAGTTCGGCGGCCTGGTCGATGGCGGTGGCCCGCTGTCGATCGTCGGCGAGCGCGCCGACATCGCGCTGGCCATTACCGATGAAGGCGTCGCCGTGCGGGTCGACGGCGAATGGCTTGGCGTCACCCCGTTGGAGCATGCGGTGGCCACGGCGCTCGGCGACCGCCGATGGTTGTCGAAGATGACGGTGATGCCGACGGCCGGCGGTCGCCGGCTCGGGCGCCTCGGATCCTTTACCGGGCTTGCCGCGCCGTTCGGTCGGCTCGAGGCACAGCAGCTGCGCGACCTGAGCGTCTCTTGCGCTGATGCAGGCGGTTCGCAGATTCGCCTCTCGCCGTGGCGCGCACTCTATATCGATGCGGCGATCGATGGCGCGACCTTCATCGTCGACGAGAGCGATCCCCTGCTGCGCATCGAAGCCTGCCCAGGGGCGCCGGCCTGCAGTTCGGCGACGGTCGACACGCGCGCCACCGCGCGCCGACTGGCGGCGATGAACCTCGCCGGCACGATCCATGTCTCCGGCTGCGCCAAGGGCTGCGCGCGCTCGGCGCCGGCCGATCTTGTGCTGGTCGGGCAGGCCGGCCGATACGGCGTGGTGCGCGATGGCACCGCGCGCGATGCGGCGACGCGGATTGTGGCGCCGGACGAGCTCGTTTCGCTGCTGGACGGCTGACATGCACGACTATGTCCGCGACGGCGCGGAAATCTATCGCCGTTCCTTTGCCATCATCCGCGCCGAGTCCGACCTCGCGCGCTTCTCGCCGGCCGAGGAGCGGGTGGCGGTGCGCATCATCCATGCCTGCGGCATGACCGAGATCGCGCGCGACATCGTCATGTCGCCCGGCCTCGCCGACAATGCGCGCTGGGCGCTGGTCGCCGGTGCACCGATCCTGTGCGATTCGAGGAGCAACGAGGTGGTCTGCACCCTGGACGACGCAAAGGTGCCGGAACTCGCGCGCAAGGTCGGCAACACCCGCAGCGCCGCGGCGATGGAGCTGTGGGGCGAGCGGCTGACCGGCGCGGTGGTGGCGATCGGCAATGCGCCGACCGCGCTGTTCCGTCTGCTCGAGCTGCTCGATACCGGCGCGAAGCCGCCCGCGGCGGTGATCGGCCTGCCGGTCGGCTTCGTCGGCGCCAAGGAATCGAAGGACGCGCTGGCGGCCGACGGTCGCGTGCCGTTCCTGATCGTCAAGGGCCGCAGGGGCGGCAGCGCCATGGCGGCGGCCGCGGTCAATGCGCTGGCGAGCGAGGCCGAATGACCAGCCTCGACGAACTCGCCGGCACCGCCCGCGGCGGCACGCTCTACGGCATCGGTGTCGGGCCGGGCGACGTGCGCTATCTCACCTTGCGCGCGGCCGGCCTGGTGCGGGCGGTCGATGTCGTCGCCTTTTTCGCCAAGCGCGGCCATCCCGGCAATGCGCGGCGCATCGTGGCGCCGCTGCTGAAAGGCGGGCAGGAGGAGGCGCGTCTCGAGTATCCCGTGACGGACGAAATTCCCGCCGAGCATCCCGACTACCAGCAGAAGATCGCCGGCTTCTATCGCGAGTCGGCGGCGCGACTGGCCGCGCTGCTGCGCGCCGGCAAGTCGGTCGGGCTGCTGGCCGAGGGCGATCCGTTCTTCTACGGCTCCTTCATGCATATGTGGCGCCGGCTTGCGGTGGACTTTGCAGTCGAGGTCGTGCCCGGCGTCACCGGCATGTCGGGCTGCTGGACCCGTGCCAAGCTGCCGATGACCTGGGGCGACGACACGCTCGCCGTGCTGCCCGGCACCTTGGCCGAGGAGCGACTGGTCGAGCGCCTCAGAAGCACCGATGCCGCCGTCATCATGAAGGTCGGCAAGAACCTTGCGAAGGTGCGCCGCGCGGTCGAGCAAGCGGGGCTGCTGTCGCGCGCCGTCTATGTCGAGCGTGGCACCATGCAGGAGGAGCGCATCCTGCCGCTGGTCGAGTGCGGCGAGGCGAAAGGCGCCTACTTCGCGATGGTGCTGATCCCGGGCGAAGGACGCAGGCTGTGAACGGTTCGCTGGTCATCGTCGGCACCGGCCCGGGCAAGGCCGAGCTGATGACGCCGGCGACGCAAGCCGCGCTGGCCGAGGCCACGGACCTCGTCGGCTATGGTCCCTATCTCGATCGCGTGCCGCCGACGGCCGGCCAATGCCGCCACGCCTCGGACAACCGCGCCGAGCTCGAGCGCGCGCGCCATGCGCTGGCGCTGGCGGCGGCGGGCCGCAAGGTCGCCGTCGTGTCGGGCGGCGATCCCGGCGTGTTCGCCATGGCGGCCGCGGTATTCGAGGCGGTCGAGCGTGGCGATCCGGCATGGCGTGCGCTCGACATCCGGGTCGAGCCCGGGGTGACGGCGATGCTTGCGGCGGCGGCCGAAGTCGGCGCGCCGCTGGGCGGCGATTTCTGCGCTATTTCACTCTCGGACAATCTCAAGAGCTGGGCGACCATCGAACGGCGATTGAAAGCGGCCGCCGAAGCCGACTTCGTGATCGCGCTCTACAATCCGGCGTCGAAGGCGCGCCCGCACCAGCTCGGCGAGGCGTTCGCGCTGTTGCGCGCCGTCAAGGCCGGCGAGACGCCCGTGCTGTTGGTTCGCGCGGCCGGGTCCGCCGAGGCGCGCGTGATCGCAACCACCCTGGCCGAGGCCGACGCCGCGCAGGCCGACATGCGCACGCTGATCATCGTCGGCGCCAGCACGACGCGCCGGGTCGGGCGTTGGATCTACACGCCGCGCGGGGCCAAGCCGTGAAGCCACTGCACGCAGGCATCGACATCGGGCACGACCGCGCCGGCGGGCTTGTGCGGCCGCGCGATCATGATCACCGGCAGGCCGAGCGCGCGCGCCGCCTCGATCTTGGCGTAGGTCGCCATGCCACCGGCATTCTTGGAGACCAGGACGTCGATCCGTTCGTCGCGCAGCAGGCGCTCCTCGGCGATGCGGTCGAACGGCCCGCGCGCCTGCAGCAGGCGGAGATCGGGCGGCAGCGTCTCCTGCTCGGGCCGCTCGATCAGCCGCGCCAGATAGTGGTGCTGCGGGGCCGTTGCGAACACATGCAGCTCTTGCCGGCCGAGGCTCAGGAACACGCGGCGCGGGGTGTCGCCGAGCGCGCGGGCGGCGGTTTCGGTATCGGCAACAACCTGCCACTGGTCATCGGCGCGGCGCGGCCATTCCGCTCGCACGAGAGAGGCGAGCGGAATATCGGTTTCGCGGCAGGCCGCGACAGCGTGTGCGGACATCTGGTCGGCGTAGGGATGCGTCGCATCGACGACGGCCTCGATTGCTTCGCGGCGCAGGAACGTCACCAGTCCCGCGATGCCGCCGAAGCCGCCGGCGCGGATCGGGATCGGCTGCGGTTGCGGATTCGTCGTGCGTCCGGCGAGCGACAGGATCGGCGCGAGCCGTGGATCGCCGGCGATCTTGCGTGCCAGCGCCGAGGCTTCGGTCGTGCCGCCGAGGATCAGGACGCTGAGGGGCATGGCCGTGAGTAGCCGCCCGCAGCGTTGGCTGTCCATCGTCGGCATCGGCGAGGACGGCATCGACGGCCTGTCGCCGGTCGCGCAGCGGCTGATCTCCGACGCCGAGCTGGTGGTCGGCGGCAAGCGGCATCTCGCGTTGGCCGACCCGCTGATCAAGGGTCAGCGGCTGGCCTGGCCCAGCCCGATCAGCGATGCGCTGCCGGAGATCGCCAGGCACCGCGGCCGGCCGGTGGCGGTGCTGGCAAGCGGCGATCCCTTCCACTATGGCGTCGGCGATCTCCTGCGGCGCGCGATTCCGGCCGACGAGACGCTCTGCCTGCCGCAGCCTTCGGCTTTCAGCCTCGCGGCGGCGCGGCTCGGCTGGTCGTTGCAGGACGTGGCACTGGTCAGCCTGCACGGCCGCGCACTCGAGGGCATCCTGCGCCATCTGCAGCCCGGCGCGCGCATCCTCGCGCTGTCATGGGATGGCGAGACGCCGGCCAAGCTCGCGGCACTGCTGCAGGCGCGCAGCTTCGGCGACTCGGCGATCACGGTGCTGGAGCGTATGGGCGGGGCAGCCGAACGTGTCCGCCGAACGACAGCGAAAGGCTTCGATCTCAAGAAAATCGAGCCGCTGAACACGATTGCGCTCGAGGTCATTGGCTCGACATCGGTGGCGTTTGGCCTCGCGCCGGGGCTCGATGACTCCTTGTTCGAGCATGACGGCCAGCTCACCAAACGCGACGTGCGGGCGATTACCGTGTCGGCGCTGGCGCCGCGCCAGGGCGAGCTGTTGTGGGATGTCGGTGTTGGGGCCGGCTCAATCGCCATCGAATGGCTGCTGCGGCATCCGTCGCTCCAGGCGATCGGCATCGAGGAAGGCGCCGAGCGTGCCGCTCGTGCGACGCGCAACGCCGCGGCGCTCGGCACACCGGACCTCCGGATCGTGCAGGGCCATGCACCGGAGGCGCTGGCCGGATTGCCGGCCCCCGACGCGGTGTTCATCGGCGGCGGGCTGGGCGATGCGGGCGTGTTCGAGGCGGTGTGGTCGGCGCTGAAGCCGGGCGGCCGGCTGGTCGCCAACGCGGTGTCGCTCGGCTCGGAGGCCATGCTGATCGAGCTCTTCCAGCGCCACGGCGGCGAGCTGACGCGGATCGAGATCGCCAAATCGGGGCCGGCCGGCCGCAGCGGAAAGGTCTTCGTGTGGCGGCCCGCCGCGCCGATCATCCAATGGCGGGTGACCAAGCCATGATCGTCGCCGGTGTGGGGTTCCGGCGCGGCGCGTCGGCCGACGAGATCGAGAAGGTCGTGCGGCTGGCGCTCGGCGTCTTCCAGCTCGCGCCCGAGCGGCTGGACTCGCTGGCGACGGAATCGGCCAAGGCAACGGAGCCCGCCTTCGCCGAAGCCGCGCAGCGCCTGTCGGCCCGGATGGCCGCCTGCACGGTCGAGGACCTCGACCGGGTCGCGGGCCAGGTGCTGACGCCGTCCAAGCTGGTGCTCGAAAGCAAGGGCGTGCCGTCGATCGCCGAGGCCTCGGCGCTGGTTGTCGCCGGCCGCAACGGGCGCCTGCTCGGCACTCGCGTGGCGACGGCGCAGGCGACCTGCGCCATCGCCATCGGAGACGGACGATGACGGTGCATTTCATCGGCGCCGGCCCCGGCGCACCCGACCTGATCACCGTGCGCGGCCGCGACCTGATCGCCCGCTGCCCGGTCTGCCTCTATGCCGGATCGCTGGTGCCCCAAGCGCTGCTCGCGCATTGCCCGCCGGGCGCGCGCATCGTCGATACCGCGCCGATGGCGCTCGACGAGATCGTCGCCGAATGCGTCCGCGCCACCGCGGCCGGCCACGACGTGGCACGCCTGCATTCGGGCGAACTTTCGGTGTGGAGCGCGATGGGCGAGCAGCTCCGCCGGCTCGCTGCCGAGGGCATTGCCTACAGCGTGACGCCGGGCGTGCCGTCCTTCGCGGCGGCGGCGGCGGCGCTGGGCCAGGAGCTCACCCTGCCCGAGGTGGCGCAGACCGTCGTGCTGACCCGCACCTCCGGCCGCGCCTCGTCGATGCCGGACGGCGAGACACTGGCGGCCTATGCGGCGACCGGTGCCACGCTCGCCATTCACCTGTCGATCCATGCGCTCGACAAGGTCGTGGCCGAGCTGCTGCCGTTCTATGGCGCGGACTGTCCCGTCGCGATCGTCTATCGCGCGAGCTGGCCGGACGAACGCATCATCCGCGGCACGCTCGCCTCCGTCGCCGCCGACGTGGCCAAGCAGCCGATCGAGCGCACTGCGCTGATCCTGGTCGGCAAGGTCTTGTCGGCGCGCGACTTCCGCGACTCGGCGCTGTACGACGCGGCCTACCAGCGCCGCTTCCGGGGCAGAACGTGATTTTCGAGCATTTCCCGCCGATGCCCGACTTCCCGCCGGGCGAGGTGTGGCTGGCCGGCGCCGGGCCCGGCGATCCGCGCCTGCTTACCCTGCTCGCCCTGCACGCGGTCCGGGCGGCCGACGAGATCGTGCACGATGCGCTGATCGATCCGCGCGTGCTGGCCTTGAGGCGTGACGGCGCGCGGCTGATCTCCGCCGGCAAGCGCGGCGGCCAGCCGTCGGCGCATCAGAAGGAGATCAACCGCCTGCTGGTCGAGCGCGCGCGGGCAGGCCATCGCGTGCTGCGCCTGAAGGGCGGCGATCCGTTCGTGTTCGGGCGCGGCTGGGACGAGGTGATCGCGCTGGCCGAGGCCGGCCTCCGCTATCGCATCGTGCCCGGTGTAACGTCAGGCTTGGCGGCGACGGCGCTGGCCGGCATTCCCGCCACGACGCGCGACACCAATCATGCCGTGGTCCTGGCGGCCGGCCATCGCGCCGACGACGATCATTCGAGCGCCGACTGGGAGGCGCTGGCGCGTCTCGGCCAGCCGATCATCCTCTACATGCCGATGACCCAGCTCGCCGGCATCACGGCGGCACTGATGAAGGGCGGGCTGGCGGCCGAAACGCCGGCGGCCCTGCTGCAGTCGGCGACCACCGACGACGAGCGCTGCATCGAAAGCACGCTCGGCCGGCTGGTCGAGGACGGACGCCGCAACGGCATCGTCTCGCCGGCGATCGCCGTGATCGGCGCGACCGCCGGCCTGCGCCAACAGGTCTTGAGCGGCCTGGTCGGCTGGCGATGACGCGCGGCCTGATCGTCTCGGCGGTGCGCTCGGGCGCCGGCAAGACCACGGTGGCACTCGGCCTGATGCGCGCCTTCGCCCGTCGCGGGCTTGGCGTGCAGCCCTACAAATGCGGGCCGGACTATATCGATCCCGCCTTCCACGCTGCCGCTGCGGGACGGCCGAGCTACAACCTCGACAGCTGGGCGATGTCGCCCGGGACGCTGGCCGATCTCGTCGCCCGCCATCCGGCCGACCTCGTCGTCACCGAAGGCGTCATGGGCCTGTTCGACGGCGCCGGCGGGCGCGGCGCGACGTCCGACATCGCCGCGTCGCTCGGCTGGCCGGTCGTGCTGGTGCTCGACGTCAAGGGCCAGATCGAGACGGCGGCCGCAGTCGCTTCCGGCTGCGCCAACCATCGCGACGATGTCGGCATCGCCGGTGTGATCCTCAATCGCGTCGCGAGCGCCCGGCACCTGGCGATGATCCGCCCGGCGTTCGAACGGGTCGGCATCAGGCTGTTCGGCGGGCTGGCGAGCGCTCCGAGCTTCGCCTTGCCGGAGCGGCATCTCGGCCTCGTGCAGGCGATCGAGACTGCCGACCTCGAGCAGCGATTGGACGCCGTCGCCGACGCGTTGGCGGGGGCGGTCGATCTCGACGCCATCCGACACAGTGCGCGACCCGCGACGCTCGCCGACTCGGCAAGCGACGGGTTGCCGCCGCCAGGCCAGCGCATCGCGATCGCGCGCGACCGGGCGTTTTCCTTTTTTTATCCGCATCTGCTCGATCGCTGGCGCCGCGCGGGCGCGGAGATCCTGCCGTTCTCGCCGCTGGCCGACGAGGCGCCCGAGGCGAGTGCCGATGCGATCTGGCTGCCCGGCGGCTATCCCGAGCTGCATGCCGGCAGGTTGGCGGCCGCGTCCGGCTTCCTCGCTGGGCTGCGCCAAGCCGCCTCGCGCGGCAGGCGAACCTGCTCACGCTCGAGACCTCGTTCGCCCAGCGCCGCCTGCACATCGGTTACCGCCGCGCACGGCTGAGAACCGATTGCGTGCTGGGCCGTGCCGGGACCGAAATCAGGGGCCACGAGTTCCACTACGCCCGCACGCTGTCGATCGGCGACGATCCGCTGGTCGATTGCCGCGACGTCTCGGGTGCTGCTGTGGCCGAGGCGGGCGCGCGGCGCGGCGCGGTGAGCGGCACCTTCTTCCACGCCATCAGCATGAGGCCGTCATGACGCCGCCGGTTCATCTGCCGTTCGACGCGACGTTCCGCAAGACCTTCCGCGACCTCGTGCTGTGGCGCCGCGACGTGCGTCGCTTTCGCGCCGATTCGGTGCCGGAGACGCTGCTCGACGACCTGATCGAACTGGCCACGCACGCCCCGTCGGTCGGCTTGAGCCAGCCCTGGCGGTTCGTGAAGGTGCAGTCGCCCGAGCGCCGCCGCGCGGTGTGGGAAAGCTTCGCCAAGGCCAACGAGAAGGCGCTGGGCGGCTACGAAGGCGAGCAGCGCGCCAACTACGTCTCGCTCAAGCTCGCTGGCCTCAAGGAAGCGCCGATCCATCTCGCCGTCTTCTCCGACGAATCGACCGCGACCGGCAGCGGCCTGGGGCGCCAGACCATGCCCGAGACGCTGCGCTACTCGGTGGTCGCGGCGGTGCAAACCATGTGGCTCGCCGCGCGCGCCGAGGGCCTCGGCATGGGCTGGGTGTCGATCCTCGATCCCGCCGAGGTGACGCGCGTGCTCGACGTGCCCGAGGGCTGGCGACTGGTCGCCTATCTCGATCTCGGCTGGCCGGCCGAGGAGCACATCGACCCCGAGCTCGAGCGCCATCACTGGGAGCAGCGCCACTACACCGGCGATCTCGTCTTTACACGTTGACGGTCTGCACACGTGCTGACAGCATCCGCCGCAGTGGTTCCCGCAAGGGATCAAAAGGGAACGCGGTGCATGCCGCGGCTGCCCCCGCAACTGTAAGCGGCGAGTTCTTCGACCGACAAGCCCACTGGACGGCGCAAGCTGTCTGGGAAGGGGGGTCGAAGGCCAGGACCCGCGAGCCAGGAGACCTGCCACTAACCGCGGTCACACGCGAACGCATCGGGCGGGGTGTCCTGGTGGTTGGTCTCTTTCGCCTTATCGGCGCGGGCGGCCAGGGTTTGCGGTGACGGTTGATGTGCCGCGAGCCGGCAATCCGACATCGATCCGCTCGAGCTCTATGCCGCGGCGATCGACACCTCCGACTACGTCGCCCGCGTGGCGCCCCAGGTGCGCCGGCTGGTGCCGGAAGTCGGCCGCTTGCTCGATGTCGGCGCGGGCGGCGGCCAGCTCGGCGCGGCGCTGCAGGACCGCAGCTTGCCGTGGACCGCGATCGAGCCCTCGCCAACCATGCGGGCGCGGCTGATGCGCCTGCACACGCCGCCGCACATCGTCTCGGGCCGCTGGGAGGAGGGGTGGGTCGCCCCGGCCGCGCACGACACGGTGCTCGCCGCGACCATGCCGGCCTTCTTCGATCACCCCGAGCCATTCCTGGCGCGCTGCCGCGACTGGGCGCGGCGCTCGGTGATTTGGGTGGTGCCGGCGCAGGCCGGTCCGCGTGGCCTCTGCTTCGCGGGCTGCCTGCCGAGCGACTGGCATGGCGAGGACGAGACGCCGGGCATCGACCTGGTGCTGCGCGGCTTGGCGCCGGCATCGCGGCCGCACGAAATCGCCTTCGCCGACTGGACCTTCTCCGGCGTGGTGCAGAACCTGCCGCGGCTCGCAGCCTACCTCGCCGATCGCCTCGGCTGGCCGCCGGCCGACGAGCGCCGGCCGCGGCTGCTTGCGCATCTGGAAGCACAGGCCAAGCCTGACGCCGCCGGCCTGCGGCTCGAGATCCCGCGCAAATCCGCGATCCTCGTGTGGAGGCAGGCATGAGCGCGCGCCTGACGTCCGGCGCGATCGCCGCCGTGCTGGTGGGCGCGGTGTCCGCCACCGCGCAAACCACGCTACCGGCCTATGAAATGCCGACGACCGTCGTCACCGCGACCGGCCGGCCCGAGGAGGTGAGCCGCATCGCCGGCACCATCCAGGTCATCCCGCAGTCGCGTATCGCGCGCTCGACCGCCAAGTCGGTGACCGACCTGCTGGCCGAGAACTCGGTCGGCTTCATGAGTGAATGGACCGCGGGCCAGACCTCGATCAACATCCGCGGCGGCGCCACCGAGGGCCAGGGCCGCGACTTCAAGAGCCAAATTCTGGTGCTGATCAACGGCCATCGCGCCGGCACCGCCAACGTCTCCAAGCTGTCGCCGGCCGACGTCGAGCGCATCGAGATCGTGCGCGGGCCGTCGTCGGTGATCTACGGCAGCCAGAACATGGGCGGCGTGATCAACATCATCCTCAAGACCGGCCGCACTGCGCCGGGCACGCTGATCGAGGGCAGCGCAGGCTCGTGGTCGCTGTTCCAGGGCAAGGCGCAGAGCGGCGGCACCACCGGAAAATACGACTGGTATGTCGGCGTCGAGGCAGGTTCGCGCGGCGACTACAATCGCGGCGGCAACGTCACCGAGCAGAACACGCACTGGAGTCGCTACGGCGGCACCGGCTCCTTCGGCATGCAGATCGACGAGGACCAGCGGCTCGACCTCACGATCCGCAGCGACGGCGTCTACGACGCGGGCTTCCGCGGCTCGTCGTCGAACGTCTTCGCCTTCGACAACCGCTTCAACCAGTCGGGCGATCTCACCTACAACGCCAAGACGCCCGACAACCGCGGCAGCCTGTTCGCCCAAGCCTACTACGTGCGCGACGTCGACGATCTCAGCAACCCCAGCCCGCTCAGCGCGCTCAACGCCTTCGGCGCCCGCACCTGGGTCGATCGCAACCGCCGGCAGCTCGACATTGTCGGCACGCGGTTCCAGCCCGGCTACAAGCCGTGGACCAGCAACCAACTGCTGCTCGGCATCGACTGGGAGCGCAGCACAATCCGGTCGGACCGCTACCGCACGACCAACGCGGTCTCCAACCAGGTCTCGCCGCAGGACAACAACCAGACGGAAAACGTCTTCGCCTTCTACGCCGAGGACGCGCAGCGCTTCTTCGACGACCGGCTGACGGTGCGCGGCGGCGTGCGCCAGACCTACGGCAATACCGCGCTCGACTGGACGCCCAATGCGCCGACTCTGATCCCGGGCAGCACCAACTACCAGGCGACCACCTACTCGGTGGGTGGGACGCTGGCGGCCACCGACTGGCTCAACCTGCGCGTCGGCGCCTCGAGCGGCTTTCGCGCGCCGACCGCCACCGAGCTCGGTGCCAACTTCACGGTGACGCCGATCGGCACGACCATCTTCGGCAATCCGAACGTTCAACCCGAGACGGCACATCAGATCGAGGCCGGCGCGACGGCGAACTGGCAGGGCGGCCGCTTCGACCTGGCGCTCTTCCAGAACATCATCAGCAACCGCATCCAGGCGGTGACCATCTCGTCGGTCGGCGGGGTGGTCATCCAGCAGCAGCAGAACAACCCCGGCGACATCGTCGTGCAGGGGCTGGAGTTCCAGGCCGATGCCAGCGTCATCCGCACGCTCGGTCTCGATGTGCCGCAGTCGTGGGCCTGGAGCGTGTTCGGTAACGGCTACTACAACTTCACGATGATCGACTACGGCGCGCCGGCGGCCTTCGGCACCGACACCGCCACCCGCATCAACCAGTACGAGGCCGCGATCGGCACCCGATTCGGCCAGACCGGCATCGAGATGCCGTGGAACTTCCAGCTGCTCGGCATCCTGCGCGGGCCGATGTGGTACAACACCGAGGAATCGCTCAATCCGCTCCTGTTCCCGGGGCAGATCCGGACCTCGTCGGTGTACCGCAAGCCGCCGTTCTGGGTCTGGAACATGCGCGGCGAGGTCGAGGTCAGGAAGGGCGTCAAGCTGTTCGCCGCGATGAACAACATCTTCGACATCAACGACCATCCGATCTTCATCGGCCTCGATTCCTCGCCGTGCGGCGACAACCTGGTCAACCAGAACGGCGCCTGCGGCAACTCGATGCCGGGCCGCGAGTTCATCGTCGGTGCGCAGGTGAGGTTTTGACGCCAAGGGTCTCCCAGCATCTGATCCTCGCCATGACGCTGGCATTTGCGCTTCCCGCCGCGGCCGAGCCGATCACCGTGCACGACGCCTTCGGCCGCACCGTGACCGTGACGGCGCCGCCGCAGCGCATCGTGCCGATCTTCGCCTCGAACACCGAGATCGTGGCGTCGCTCGGGCTGGCCGACCGCATCGTTGGCATCGAGGCCTATACCCGCTACCCGCGCGACGTGCTCGACCGGCCGCTGGTCGGCGGCCGGCTCGGCTTCTCGGTCGACTCCATCGTCGCGCTTCAGCCCGACCTCGTCGTGGTCACGCCGTCGCGCCAGGCGGCCAATCAGCTGATCGACCCGATGGAGCGGATCGGCGTGCCGATCCTGGTGCTGCTCCAGCGCAGCGTGCCCGAGATCCTGGCCAACATTCGCCTGATCGGCCGGGTCGCCGGCGTTGCCGAGCAAGGCGAGCAAGTCGCGGCGCGCTTCGAAGGGCGGCTCGCCGCGGTCAAGCGCAAGGTCGAAGGCCGCCCGCCGCCCAGCACCATCATGATCACCGGCCGCCTGGGCAACGGCCTGATGCTGGTGGCGCGCGACGGCACCTACACGGGCGACGCCATGGTGCTGGCCGGCGCGCGCTTTGCCTTGCCCGGCACCACGACCATCCCGCAGGTTTCACCCGAGGCCATCCTCAACGCCGATCCCGACGTGCTGCTATGGGCCGGCAGCGCGCGCGACCTCAACGAGCTGATCGCCCGGCCGGGCTGGTCGGAGATGCGTGCGGTGAAGAGTGGCCGCGCCCATGCGGTCAACCGGGTCGAGCTCTTGATCCCCGGTCCGCGCACGATCGACGGCATCGAGCATCTCGCCGCGATCTTCCACCCGGATGCGACGAGGCCATGAGGGTCTGGCTCGGCCTGGCGGCGATCCTGCTGCTTGCCCTGGTCGTCGCCGCCTGTGCCGGTCATGCCTGGGCGTCGCCCGCCGACCTGTGGCGCGCGCTCGCCGGTGATGCGGCGCTGCGCAGCCGGCTGCTCGTCGAATGGCGCCTGCCGCGCGTGGTCGCCGCCGCCTTCGTCGGCGCGCTGCTGGGGCTTGGCGGCACGATCTACCAGGGCGTGTTCCGCAATCCGCTGGCCGAGCCCTATCTGCTCGGCTCCGCCGGCGGCGCGGCGCTGGGCGCCACCGTCGCGCTGCTGGTGCCGCTCGCCTTGCCGCAAAGCTGGCTGCTGCCGCTGCTCGCCTTCGCCGGCGCCTGGGGGGCTACGCTGCTGGTCATCGGCATCTCGCGCGTCGCCGGCGCCGTCGATGCCGCGGGACTCCTGCTGGCGGGCGTGGCTGTCGCGGCGATCCTGGGCGCGCTGCGCTCCTTCCTGATGCTGGCGCTGTCGGACGAGACGGTCAGCCTGCAGGTCGTGTTGAGCTGGGTGCTGGGCGGCATCCAGACGCCGACCTGGGCGCTGATCGCTGGCGGCTGTGTCGGTCTGTCGCTGGGGCTGGCGCGTCGGCTCGACGTGCTGGGGCTGGGCGAGGCGATGGCCATCGCCTTTGGCCTCGAGGTGCGGCGCTTCGTGATGTTGGCCGTGCTGGCCGGATCGGTGATCGTGGCGGCAGCCGTGGCTTACGGCGGGCTGGTGGCGTTCGTCGGCCTGGCCGCGCCGCACGTCGCGCGCTGGCTGGTCGGCCCGCTGCACCGGCCGCTGCTGCCGGCGTCGGCGCTGGTCGGGGCGATCGTCGTCGTGCTGGCCGATGCGATCGCCCGGTCGGCGCTGCCGCCGGCCGAAATTCCGTTGGGCTTGGTGACCGCGGTCGCGGGCGGCCCGTTCTTCATCGTCCTGCTGGCGCGGCGGCTGCGGTCATGAGCGCGCTGGTTGCCGAGAATTTGCGCGTGGCCCGCGGCAAGTCGACGCTGCTCCGCGATTTTTCACTGGTTTTCGATGCAACCGAATCGGTTGCCATAATTGGGCCCAATGGCGCCGGTAAGTCGACCTTACTCAAGGCGCTCGCAGGCACGGAGGCGCTGACGGGTGGTCGGGTGCGACTGGGCAGGCGCAACCTGGCCGATCTGCCGGCGGCGGAGCGAGCCCAGGCAATCGGTTACCTGCCACAACATTTCGGGCCGCACTGGGATCTCAGTGTGGCCGAGCTTCTGGAGGTCGGCGCCGGCCGGGCGCGAAGCCTGCCGGCGGACGCCCTGGAAAAGGCGACGGCTGCCTTCGAGCTGGGCGGCCTCGAGCGACGGCGCTGGTCGACTCTGTCGGGCGGCGAGCGGGCCAGGGTTCTGCTGGCCATGGTGCTGGTGGTCGATCCGCCGGTGCTGCTGGCCGACGAACCCGCCGCGAGTCTCGATATCCGGCATCGTCTGGATCTGGTCCGGACCCTGGCGGAGCGCGGAGGGGATAGGCTGTCGGTGGTGGTCGTGCACGATCTCGACCTTGCCTTCAGCTTCTTCAAGCGGGTCGTGTTGCTGGCTGACGGCGAATTGATCGCCGACGAGGCGGCCGCGCGGCTGATCGCCGATCCGCGCCTGGATGAAGTGTTTGGCGTGCGGTTCGAGCGTCTGCGGGCCGGGGAGGGGTGGCACCTGAGAGCGTGCCGCTGATCCTGCGAGGGATGGGTGGGCCAGTCCCCGCGTAAGATGCGTATGAGGAGAACGTCTTTGCGTCTTCCGCGCCTGATCACGATGCTCCTGGCGAGCGGCATCACCCTTCTGGTCGCTGCCCTTCTCCTCTCAGCCCTGCCGGCCAGCGCCGCCACCGAGCGCGCCGCCTATCCGCCCAACGACGGCTGGTACTACACCACCCGTCCATCGCCGGTATCGACCGGCCGCGTGCTCGACCTCTACGTCGATCGCGATTTCAGCGATGGCGAGCGTCAGCACCTCCTCTCGGCGATGCGCCAGTGGAACTACGTGCTGAACGGCTTCGTGCAGTTTCGCGCCCGCCTGCTACCGAACGACCCGACACCGGCGATGCTCGCCCAGCTCCGCCGTTCCGGCGGCTGGGTCGTGGCCCGGGTCGATAGCCGCCATCCGGTCGCGCAGCACGGCGAGGGCACGCATGCGCTCGCCGTCACCACGGGCGACCGCGGCGGCTTCGTCTATGTGATCAGCGACCGCATCGGCAACCGCGACCTCACCGGTGTGATCATGCACGAGTTCGGCCACGTGCTGGGCGCCGGCCATGACGGTTACGGCCTGATGGCGCCGGTCTACAACGCCGCGATGGGCCGTTGCATCGACCAGGGCGCGGTGGCGCTGGTGGCGCGCTCGCAGCGCCTGCCGATGAACCAGCTCAATTGGTGCGAAGGACCCGGCGTCGGCCGTCCCAACCTGCCGACGGCCCAGGCGCCTTCCGACTATCGCACCCCGATGGCGACGCGGCAGCGCTGAGAACTACTTGATTTGCTGGGGATGCGAAGTCGCTAAGCGGTGTCGTGCAGCCGCACGTGCGGGGCGCGCGACGAGCGCACGATGATCGCGAGCGCGCGGCAGGCGAGGAAGCCCGCGAACAGGGCCGAGCCCGCCGCGATGTGCTGCGGCTCGACCACCGCCTCCTCCACCGCAGCCGACAGGAAGTCGAGCGCTGCCATCGCCACGACGCCGATGGCCATGAACACGGCGTCGCGGGCGCGCGGCAGGCGGACCAGCCCCCAGGTCTGATCGATCTCGACCGGCAGGGTCCAGCCGCGCATGCGGCCGATCAGGCCGCCGAGCAGCAGGGCCGCCAGCCATTCTGCGTCATGCTGCCAGGTCGATTCGAACACGCCGGCCAGCAGCATCAACGACACCACCGTCGCGAACGCCGCGGGCGTCGCCAGGCGCCATAGCCGCCACACGCCGCCGGCCGCCTGCGGCGACGCGGTCCAAAGGCACATCAGCGCACACAGGGTCGTCAGCACATTGGAGAGGCTGAGCGGGGCGATCATCGTCACCGGATCGGCGGGAAGCATGCGGCTCAATATTCTCCTTGGCGGCGAGGCTGCCAACAGGGAAATCGCGCGCACTGAATGCAATTGAGAATCGCACGGACGTTTGCTGGCGAACGGTCGGCAGCCTTGCAGTGCCGTCGGTTGACGCATCGCCGATCGTTGCGCACGGTGTGCGAAGTTCG
>VBAF01000594.1 GCA_005884705.1 Alphaproteobacteria bacterium | reverse complement strand
CGAGCGCGCATGCGCTGCGCGATAGATGTCGCCCGTCGCCATGTCCGTTTCCTCTTACTGCGCGCCGCCGATCGGGATACCCGCGGCCTTCACCAGGGCGGCGTTGCTTGCGATTTCGCTGGCGATGTCCTTATCGAAAAGCGCCGGCTCGCGCAGCATCGACTCGGCACCGAGCTCGCGGAACCGCGCCCGCACCTCGGGGCTTTCGATGGCGCGTGCGGTCTCGCCGTACAGCTTCTGCACGATCGCACCCGGCGTGCCGCGCGGCGCAAACAGCCCGACCCAGAAATCGTAGTTCGACCCGGGCACCCCGAGCTCGAGCGTCGTCGGCAGGT
>VBAF01000593.1:353-1757 GCA_005884705.1 Alphaproteobacteria bacterium | reverse complement strand
AGCGTGCCCGGCCTGGCCTTGGCCGCGGCGATCAACGCCTGCACCGAATCGATGCCCTTATCGATACCGTGGGCCGGCGAGATCACCAGCGCCTGCGGCAGCAGGCCGAGCGGCGTGACGCCCGCGAGGTCGCGCTGGGTGTCGTAGGGCGTGTTGGGATAGGTGATCGGCGTCACCGTGTAGGACGACGACTGCACCAGCAGCGTGTAGCCGTCCGGCTTGGCGCGCGCGACGGCGGCGGTGCCGATCGTGCCGCCCGCCCCCGGCTTGTTGTCGACGATGAAAGGCTGGCCGAGCTGCTCGCCGAGCCTCGCCGCGATCAGGCGGGCCATCACGTCGGTCGCGCTGCCGGCGGTCAGCGGCACGACGATGTGCACCGGCTTGTCGGGCCAGCTCTTGGAGTCCTGCGCCGCGACGGCGGTGGCGGCCAGACCGAGCGTCAGGGCGAACAACGCTTCCTTGATGTATTTCATCGCCCGCATCATCGGCTCAGGCTTGTCCCCCCGGCAAGAACGAACGGGAGGGGCCACGGTCCGACGTCGCACTGCGCTCGCCGCAGGCCTCGCCGCACTGACGCCGATCGCGCCGCGCGGCCAGCAGATTGTGACGCGGTCAGCCCTGTTGGATAGCCGACAGGATCCAGCGGCCGCCGCGGCTGCGCAGGAAGGTCCAGACTTCCGTCGCCTGGGTCCGCGCCTGAAGATCGCCCTCGACCACCGTGCCGTCGGCAATCCGGCGAGTCGCGTCGATCATGCTGAAGCGCATCGCGACCGTCGCGTAATCGACCGTGCCTTCGGTCCACGCCTCGGACAGATCGCCCTGCTCGAGCTTGACCGCCTCGACCTTGTTCTCGACGCCGCGGCTGGCATTGGCCGAAAGCTGCTCGGAGAAGTAACCGAGCATCTCGGGCGTCACCAGTGTCCGCAGCGCCGCGAGGTCGCCCTTGCTGTAGCCCGACTGGATGTCGGCGAGCATGGTCTCGAAGGTGGTGAAGTCTTCCGCCGCGATCGCCAGCCCGGCCGGCGCGGCCGAGCCACCCGACAACATCGGGGTCGAGCGCGCCATCGCCGGCTCCTCCAAGCGCGGCATGGCGCCGGCATAGGCAGCTCGCGGCGCTTGCGCCGCGGCGCGGCCCTTGAACAGGCGCCAGGCGAGATAGCCCAGCCCGCCGATCAGCGCGACCTGGATGAGCAGGCCGAGCATGCCGGCCGCGCCGGCGAAGCCACCGAAGCCGCCGCCGAACAGCATGCCGAACAGGCCGGCGCCGAGCATGCCGCCCATCATGCCGGAGAGGAACGGATGGCGCGAAAAGAAGCTGCCGCCCGATGCCGCCGCGGCGGTTGCCGCCGGCCGTTGCGCCTGCTGGGTCGGCGTCGCCGAGCGTTCGACGGGCTTGGGCGCGGG
>VBAF01000593.1:0-347 GCA_005884705.1 Alphaproteobacteria bacterium | reverse complement strand
GCCGGTGTTGGTGCCGCCGCCGACGCGGGCGTCGGCCATGGCCGGTATGAGGAGGATCATCGCGGCCACTGCCGCGACCCAGCGATTGGTTGTCATTATCGGGCACCCCTGTTGCCGGACATTGCCGGCGCACTCAATGTGAGCGAACCGGCCCTGCTATTCAAGGGTCCGGACTTCATGAGACAGTGTGGCGCTCGCGAGGCAACAGGACGGGGTCATGGCCAGGAAGACGTCGAAAAGGGGCTCGGCCACGCGCAAGCGGGGCAAGGCAGCCGCCAAAAAACCGGCGGTTCGCAAATCCGCCGCCAAGGCCAAGGCGAAGAAGCCGGTCGCACCCAAGCCGATCG
>VBAF01000069.1 GCA_005884705.1 Alphaproteobacteria bacterium | reverse complement strand
AGGTCGCGCTGCTGCAATATACCGGC
Source organism: Alphaproteobacteria bacterium (assembly GCA_005884705.1). Taxonomy (GTDB): domain Bacteria; phylum Pseudomonadota; class Alphaproteobacteria; order Reyranellales; family Reyranellaceae; genus Reyranella. The sequence goes on along the minus strand of VBAF01000069.1, from coordinate 22,565 downwards.
GGCACGACCGGATTGCCCAAGGCGGCGCTGCTGACGCACGGCTGCGTCGTCTCGGCGATGACGCAGGGTCAGAGCTGGACCACGCCGTACACCACGCCCGGCACCGAGAAGGTCGTGTGCGTGCTGCCGCTGTTCCACATCTACGCGCTATCGGGAATCATGCTGGGCGCGGTGCGCAACGGCAACCAGCTCATCCTCTACCCGCGGCCCGACATCGACATGATCGTGAACGACCTCGGCAAGAAGAAGCCGACCTTCCTGCCCGGCGTGCCGACGCTCTACACCGCGATCAACAAGCATCCCAAGGCGCAGGGCCTCGACCTCAAGTCGCTCAAGATCTGCATGTCGGGCGGCGCGCCATTGCCGGTCGAGGTCCAGCAGAGCTTCGAGAAGCTGACCGGCGCCACGCTGATCGAGGGCTACGGCCTCACCGAGACCTCGCCCACCGGCGCGATCTGCCCGGTCGACAAGAGCGTACGCAAGTCGGGCTCGTGCGGCGTGCCGATGCCGGGCACCGTCATCGAGATCCGCGACATGGAGAACAAGGACAGGGTCCTGCCCGCCGGCAAGGAGCATGTCGGCGAGGTCTGCATCATCGGTCCGCAGGTCATGAAGGGCTACTGGAAGAAACCCGACGAGACCGAGCTGGTGCTGTTCAGCCATCCTTCGAGCAACTGGAAAGGCCTGCGCACCGGCGACATGGGCTACATGGACGCCGACGGCTGGCTCTACCTGGTCGACCGCTCGAAGGACCTGATCATCTCGTCGGGCTACAACGTCTATCCGCGCATGATCGAGGAGGCGGTGTACGAGCATCCGGCGGTCGACGAATGCATCGTGATCGGCATCCCGCATCCGCATCGGCAAGAGGCGCCCAAGGTGTTCGTGAAGCTCAAGCCCGGCGCCTCGCTCACCTTCGAGGAGCTGCTGAAGCATCTCGACGGCAAGATCGGCAAGCACGAGATGCCGATCGCGCTCGAGATCCGGCCGGAGCTGCCCAAGACGCCGGTCGGCAAGCTCTCCAAGAAGGAACTGAAGGAAGAGGAGCGCGCCAAGGCGCAGCCGAAGGCGGCGTGATCGCTATCTTCTGACCATGATCGTTTCTCGTCGCAGCATTGTTCTTGGCGGCGCGGCCCTCACCCTCACCGGCTGCTTCGACCGGCCGTGGTACGAGGAGAATCCGAAGCAGAAGGCGTTTCTCGAGGGCCTGCAGGCGCTGGCAAAGCCCGCCCTCGCGTCGAACAATCCGCTGCGGCTCGAGGAGGCGGTGAAGCAGAGTCTCTCGCTCGCCGCGCAGGTGGGTGCCTTTGCCGACTGGCAAGGCATCCTGCGCACCATCGAGGGCAATGCACAGAAGATGGCCATCACCATCGAGATCGGCCCGCAAGTTTCGCTCTACGCGTTCAACGACTGGACGCTGGCCATGGCGGGCGCGCTGGCCGAGCTGTTCTCCACACGATCCCGCGAATCCGCGCCGCCGGGCCTTTCCGAGCAAGCCGTCGCGGCGCTAAAAACCTTCCGGCTCGGCGAGCGGGTGACGCTGTCGGGCCGGATGGGCGAGATCGCAGGATCGGGCCTGTTCGATCTCTCCACGCTGTTCGGCAAGAGCGACGCCGACAACCGCCAGTTCCTGCAGGTTCCGCGCTTCGTCGCGCGAGTCGACGCCCTGGCGGCCGCAAAGAAGAAATAGAAAGGGTCCTGCGTTGCCGTCCTTCAACTACGACTTCCCCTACACCACCAAGAAGCTGCCGGTCTTTGCCTCCAATGTCGTCGCCTCCTCGCAGCATCTCGCCGCGACCGCGGGCCTGCGCATGCTGGCCAAGGGCGGCAATGCGGTCGATGCGGCGGTGGCGAGCGCGATCGCCATCACGGTGGTCGAGCCGACCATGAACGGCATCGGCGCCGACGCCTTCTGCATCCTGTGGGATGGCACCAAGCTGGTCGGCCTCAATGCCTCGGGCCATTCGCCGGCGCTGATGACGCCCGACCAGTACAACGGCCAGGACAAGATGCCGAGCACCGGCTGGGGCAGTGTTACCGTGCCGGGCGCGGTGTCGCTGTGGATGACGCTGCACGGCCGCTACGGCAAGCTGCCCTTCGCCGATCTGTTCGAGCCGGCGATCAAGTACGCCCATGACGGCTTCCGCGTCTCCTACATGGTGGCGCGGCAGTGGGAGCGCGCGATCGACCGGCTGCGCGGCCAGCAGGATTGGGTACGCGACTTTTTGCCGAACGGCCGCGCGCCGAAGGCCGGCGAGGTCTGGAAGTTCCCCGACCAAGCCAAGACGCTCGCCAAGATCGCCGAGAGCAAGGGCGAGGCCTTCTATCGCGGCGAGCTCGCCGAGGCGATGGACGGCCATGCCAAGGCGGGCGGCGGCGCCTTGCGCCGCAACGACCTCGCCGAGCACCAGGCCGACTGGGTCGATCCGATCGGGCTCACCTATCGCGGCACGACGCTGCATGAGATCCCGCCCTCGGGTCAGGGTATCGCCGCCTGCATGGCGCTCGGCATCCTCGAGAACTTCGATCTCGCCGGCCACGATTGCGACGGGCCGGACGTCGCCCATCTGCGCATCGAGGCGATGAAGCTCGCCTTCGCCGACATCTGGCGCTACGTCGCCGATCCGCGCTTCATGGACGTCACGCCGGCGCAGATGCTCGACAAGCCCTATCTCAAGAGCCGCGCCAAGCTGATCGACCCGAAGAAGGCCAAGGACTTCGGCCCGGGCACGCCCAAGGACGGCGGCACGATCTATCTCGGCACCGCCGACGAATCCGGCATGATGGTGTCACTGATCCAGTCGAACTACACCGGCTTCGGCTCGGGCATCGTCGTACCGGGCACCGGCATTGCGCTGCAGAATCGCGCTACCGGCTTCGTCACGACCAAGGGCCATGCCAACGAGGTCGGGCCGAACAAGCGGCCGTTCCACACCATCATCCCGGCCTTCATCACCAAGGACGGCAAGCCGGTCGCGACCTTCGGCCTGATGGGCGGCGCCATGCAGCCGCAGGGCCACATGCAGGTCTTCTCGCGCATCGTCGATTACGGCCAGAACCCGCAGGCGGCGATCGACGGCCCGCGCTGGCGCGTCCACGAGCTCGACAAGACGGTCTGGGTCGAGGATCACATGCCGGTCGAGACGGCAGCGGGCCTGGAGGCGCGCGGCCACAAGCTGACGCGCACCAAATGGCCGAGCTTCGACTTCGGCTCGAGCCAGATCATCTGGCGCTTCCCCGAGGGCGGCCCCTATCTCGGGGCCTCGGAGAGCCGGCGCGACGGCGCGGCTGTTGGTTTCTAGGGTCACGATCGAGAACGGCGCGTTCCGCATCGACGGAACGCCGACCTATGCCGGGCGAAGCTGGCGCGGCCATCGCATCGAGGGCCGGCTGTTCAACAGCCGCATGGCCAACGCCGTCGCCGACGACGAGAACCCGGCGACGCGCGGCGCCTGGGCCTATGCCGACGGGCCGTGGGACGCCGAGCGCAGCACGCGGGAATTCATCGCAGCCCTGCCCGCCTATCGCGCGCATGGCCTGCTGGCGGTCTGCCTCAACCTGTCGGGCGGCAGCCCGCAGGGCTATTCCTGGAACCAGCCGTGGAAAATCTGCGGCTTCACGGCGGACGGCACGATCAAGCCGGCCTGGTTGGCGCGGCTCGAGTCGGTGATCCAGGCCTGCGACCAGCTGGGCATGGTCGTGATCCTCGGCCTGTTCTACGGCAAGCAGAGCGGCACGTTCAAAGACGAGGCCGCCGTGAAGGCTGCCGTCACCAACACCGTCGATTGGCTGCTGCAGAAGAACGCCACCAACGTGCTGCTCGAGATCGGCAACGAGGTCGATCTCGAAAACGTCTGGGCGCATCCGATCATCGCCGCGGAGCGCTGCCATGAATTGATCGAGTTGGCGCAGAACCGAAGCGCGGGAAGGCTGCTGGTCAGCACCAGCCTGGTTGCGCTCGATTCTCCGCCGGCCGCGATCGTGGCGGCGGCCGACTTCCTGTTGCCGCACGGCAACCGCGTCCACGGTCCCGACGGCCCCTTCCAGCCGAGCCCGCACGGCATCCGCCTGCAGCTCGCACGCTGGCGCGCCTCGCCCACCTATCGCGGCCAGCCGATCGTCTACAACGAGGACGACCACTTCGAGTTCGACAAGCCCGACAATCATTTCGTCGCCGCAGTCGAAGGCGGCGCGAGCTGGGGCTATTTCGATTACCGCATGAGTCGCGAGCGCTTCGAGGACGGCTTCCAGTCGCTGCCGGTCGACTGGACCATTTCCTCGAAGCGAAAGCGGGCGTTCTTCGGACTGCTGAAGGAGATTACCGGCAGCTAGCCGTCACTTCCCGCAATAGGCCTCGATCCGGTAGCCGTCGGGGTCGACGACGAACGCGGCGTAGTATTTCGGGCTGTAATCGGCGCGCACGCCCGGCTTGCCGTTGTCCGTGGCCCCGGCCTTGAGCGCCGCGGCATGGAAGGCATCGACGGCAGCCCGGCTCTTGGCCTGGAAGCAGAAATGCAGGCCCGACTCCCTGTCGGGCTTCACCGGCTTGTTGCTCGCCAGCAGCCACAGGCCCGCGTTCTTCTCGCCATAGCCCAGCGCGCTCTCGCCGTCGCTCAGCCGCGTGACGTCGAGCGGCTTCAGGACGGCATCGTAGAACGTGCCAGCCCGCTTGATGTCGCTGACGCCGATGGAAACGTGGTCGAACATCGCATTCTCCTGTATTAACCTGTTAACCGGTTATATAGTTACGAAAGAAGGCCGCGCTTGTCAACCCGACAACCGGTTACTATGTGCGAACCATGACGCGTCCGGACCTGTGCCTCGATTTCGCCAATACGCGCTATTGGCGGGGCCAGTCGGCGCCGACCGAGACGCTCAACGCGCCGGCCGATCTCGCGGCCTGGACCAAGGCGCCGAAGGCCGCCTCAGCGAAGGAATTCGAGCAGGCGATCGCGCTGCGCGAGACGCTCTACCGGCTGTTCGACGGACACGCGCAGGGCAAGCCGGCGGCGCCGCGCGACCTCGAGACGCTCAACACCGCGCTCGCCCAGGCGCCCGCCCGCAAGGCGCTGAAGCGCAGCCGCGGCGGCTATGATTGGGATGTCGATGCGAAATCGGGCACGGCGCTCGCCCTGCTGGCCCCCGTCCTGTGGTCGGCCGGCGACCTGCTGGCCGGACCGCGGCTCGACCGGGTGCGGCGCTGCGCCAATCCCGAATGCGGCTGGCTGTTCCTCGACGACAGCCGCGCCGGCAAGCGCCGCTGGTGCTCGATGTCGGCCTGCGGCAACCGCGCCAAGGCGCGGCGGCATTATCACAAGGGCAAGGAAGACGACTGAACAAGATCCGTCGTCTCGACCGGAGCCGAGCGTAGCGAGGCGCAGTGGAGAGACCTTGTCCGCTTCATGCAAGGCCCCTCGGCTTCGCTCGGGGCGACGAGATTACCGAAGGATGCTCTGCAGCTTCATGGCGACGCCCATGTCGCCTTCGATCTTGAGCTTGCCGGTCATGAAGGCGGTCATGCCGTCGAGCTTGCCGTTGATCATGTCGTCGAAGTCGCTGAACGCCATCTTGAGCGTGCAGTCGGCCGACTTGTCGTCGTTGCTGACCGACGGCGGATTGGCGTTGCCGTCGATATAGACCACGCCCTGATCGGTGCTGAACTTCACCGTATTGCCGAAGGGCGACTTCTTGCCGGCGCCTTCCTTCATTTTCGCGGTGATTTCCTGCAAGGTCATGGCGAGTTCCTCTGGTCGCGTTTGGTCCAGCGGGCTTACTTGACCTTTACGTAAACGTCAAATACAGGCCGGTGAACGGCCGTTCAGACGGAGGAAAGATGGCGTATCGCTCGGTCTTCAAGCCGGGACTGTTCGACGGCCAGACCGTGATCGTGACGGGCGGCGGCAGCGGCATCGGGCGCTGCACCGCGCACGAGATTGCCGCGCTCGGCGCCCATGTCGTGATCACCGGCCGCAAGCCCGACAAGCTCGCGACCGTCAAGGCCGAGATCGAGGCGGCCGGCGGGAGCTGCGAAACGCACAGCTTCGACATTCGCGAGGAAGCCCAAGTCAAGAACGCGATCGCGGCGATCGTCGCCCGCAACGGACGCATCCACGGCTTGTTCAATAATGCCGGCGGCCAATTCCCCGCCCCTGCCGCGGCAATGAGCGCCAAGGGCTTCGACGTGGTGGTGCGCAACAACCTCACCGGCGGCTTCATCGTCAGCCGCGAGGTCTTCACCCAGTCGATGGAGCAGCATGGCGGCTCGATCGTGAATATGGCCGCCGACATGCGGAACGGCTTCCCGACCATGGCGCATACCGGCGCGGCGCGCGCCGGCATGGTCAACCTCACCATGACGCTCGCACACGAATGGGCCTGTGCCGGCGTACGGGTGAACGCCGTGTCGCCGGGCTGGATCGCCTCGTCCGGCATGGACACCTACCAGGGCGAATTCAAAGAGCGCATTCGGGCGCCTCGGCACCGAGAGCGAGGTCTCGGGCGCGGTCTGCTTCCTGCTGAGCGACGCCTCGGCCTACATCACCGGCACCGAGATCCGCATCGATGGCGGCGTGCCGCTCGGCAACCGCTCGATGGATTTGACGATCACCGACCGGTCGAAGCCGTTCAACGGCTTCCATCTCGCCGTGACGCCCAAAGTGCTGGGCGGCTGAAGCGATGCCGACCCACGAGAGCCAGGTTGATCGCAACAGCGACGAGTTCAAGCGCAATCGAGCCCAGATGCTCGCCGCGATCCAGGAATTTCGCGACGCCGAGGCGAGCGTGCAGGCAACCTCGGAGAAATCGCGCGAGCGGTTCGCCAAGCGCAAGCAGCTGATGCCGCGCGAGCGCATTGCGCTCCTGCTCGACCGCGGTGCGCCGTTCCTCGAGCTGATGCCGCTCGCCGGCTATCGCATGCACGACGACAAGGACGGCTCGAGTGCGGGCGGCGGCTCGGTCGCCGGCATCGGCTATGTCGAGGGCGTGCGCTGCATGGTCACCGCCTCGAACTCCGCCATCAAGGGCGGCACCGTCGCTCCCTCCGGCCAGCGCAAGGGTCAGCGCCTCCAGCAGGTCGTGATGGAGAACAAGCTGCCGGTCGTGAACCTTGTGGAGTCCGGCGGCGCCAACCTGCTCTACCAAGCCGAGATCTTCGTGCCGGGCGGCCGCGGCTTCGCCAACCAGGCGCGCATGTCGGCGCGCGGCATCCCGCAGGTCACCGTGGTGCATGGCTCGTCGACCGCGGGCGGCGCCTACCTGCCCGGCCTATCGGACTACGTCATCATGGTGCGCGGCCAAGCCAAGGTGTTCCTCGCCGGCCCGCCGCTCCTGAAGGCCGCGACCGGCGAGATTGCGACCGACGAGGAGCTGGGCGGCGCGGAGATGCACGCCACCGTCTCCGGTGTCGCCGAATGGATGGCTGAGAACGATGCCGACGGCATCCGCATGGCGCGCGAGGTGATCGCCACGTGGCACTGGAACGACAAGTTGCCACCGAAGACGGCGAGGCCGTTCAAGGAGCCGCTCTACGACATCGACGAGCTGTGCGGGGTCGTGCCGCCGTCGCACAAGGATCCGTACGACGTGCGCGAGGTGATCGCGCGGCTGGTCGACGGCTCGGATTTCCTCGAGTTCAAGGGCCTGTTCGACCAGCAGACGATCTGCGGCTGGGCCGAGATCGAGGGCGAGCCGGTTGCCTTCATCGGCAACAACGGGCCGATCACAACCAAGGGTTCGGTCAAGGCGGCACAGTTCATCCAGCTCTGCTGCCAGCAGGGCACGCCGATCGTCTACCTGCAGAACACCACCGGCTATATGGTCGGGACAGAGGCCGAGCGCGGCGGCATCGTCAAGCACGGCTCCAAGATGATCCAGGCGGTCGCCAACGCCACGGTGCCGCAGATCACCATCGTCATCGGCGGCAGCTTCGGCGCCGGCAACTACGGCATGTGCGGCCGCGCCTACGATCCGCGCTTCATCTTCGCCTGGCCCAACAACCGCACCGCCGTGATGGGCGGCGAGCAGGCCGCCGGCGTGATGAAGACGGTGACCGAGGCGAAGTTCCTGCGCGAAGGCAAGGAGCCGCCGCGCGAGCAGATCGACAAGATGTACAAGTCGATCGTCGAGCAGTTCGACAAGGAGTCGACGGCGCTCTACGGCACCGCGCATCTGTGGGACGACGGCATCATCGATCCGCGCGACACGCGGCGGGTGCTCGCCTTCACGCTCTCGATCGCGCGCGAATCGATGGTGCGGCCGCTCAATCCCATCACCTTCGGCGTCGCGAGGATGTGATGCTCACAAACCGGTACCGTTCCATTCCGGCCACCGTGTCATCCCGAGCGCAGCGAGGGATCTATCGCAGCGCCCGCCATGGATCCCTCGCTTCGCTCGGGATGACACAAGAGCTCGGGATGACACGGGTGATGGGTCGCGTGACCGTGCGCAAGGAGCAACCTCGATGAAATTCACGCCCGAGCACGAGGCGCTGCGCCAGACCTGGACGACGCTGATCGACCGCGAGATCAATCCGCATGTCGACGACTGGGAGAAGGAAGGCCAGTTCCCCGCCCACGCGCTGTTCAAGAAGATGGGCGATGCCGGCCTCCTGGGCGTTGACAAGCCGGTCGAGTTCGGCGGCTCGGGCCTCGACTTCTCCTACGCCATGGTCTGCGCCGAATCGCTCGGCCTGGTGAACGGTGGCTCGATCCCGATGGCGACCGGCGTGCAGATCTCGATGGCAACGCCGGCGCTCGCCCGCTACGGCAGTGACGAGCTGCGGAAGGAATTCCTCGCGCCGTCGATCAGCGGCGACTATGTCGCCTGCCTGGGCGTGTCGGAGACCGGCGCCGGCTCCGACGTCGCCTCGATCAAGACCAATGCCCGCCGGGTCGGCGGCGACTGGGTGATCAACGGCGGCAAGATGTGGACGACCAACGGCGCGCAGGCCGACTGGATGTGCCTGCTCGCCAACACCGGCGAGGGGCAGGTCCACAAGAACAAGTCGCTGATCGTGGTGCCGATGCAGGCCAAGGGCCTGTCGATCGTGAAGAAGCTGAACAAGCTCGGCATGCGCGCCTCGGACACCGTGCAGACCTTCTTCGACGAGGTGAAGGTGCCGGTGCGCTACACGATCGGCCAGCCGGGCCAGGGCTTCATCTACCAGATGCAGCAGTTCCAGGAGGAGCGGCTGTGGGCCGGCGCCGGCACCCTGATGGGTTGCGACCGCATCATCAACGCGACCATCGACTACACGCGCGAACGCAAGGTGTTCGGCAAGCCCTTGCTCGACAACCAGGTGATCCATTTCCGCCTGGCCGAGCTCAAGAGCGAGGTCGAGGCGTTGCGCGCGCTGGTCTATCGCGCCTGCGAGGACTATCTCGCGGGCCAGGACGTCGCCATGCTGGCCTCGATGGCCAAGCTGAAGGCCGGCCGCCTGCGCCGCGAGGTGAGCGACGCCTGCCTGCAATACTGGGGCGGCGCCGGCTATCTGTGGGACAGCCCGGTGGCGCGCAGCTATCGCGACGGCAGGCTGGGCTCGATCGGCGGCGGCGCCGACGAGGTCATGCTGCAGATCATCGCCAAGCTGATGGGCAACATGCCGCGACTGGGGAACCGCTAGATGCAATTCACCCAGGAACACACCGAGATCCGCCGCACCCTGCGCGCGATCATCGACAAGGACATCAATCCGCAGGTCGACCAGTGGGAGGAGGACGGCATCTTCCCCGCCCACGAGGTGTTCAAGAAGCTCGGCACCGCCGGCCTGCTCGGCATCAACAAGCCGGTCGAGTTCGGTGGCATGGGGCTCGACTATTCCTACGCCATGGTGATGGCGGAGGAGCTCGGCCACATCCATTGCGGCTCCGTCCCGATGGCGATCGGCGTGCAGACCGACATGGCGACGCCAGCTCTCGCCCGCTACGGCAGCGACGCGCTGCGCGAGGAATTCCTGGCGCCCTCGATCGCCGGCGATTTTGTCGCCTGCCTCGGCGTCTCCGAGGTCGGCGCCGGCTCCGACGTCGCCTCGCTCAAGACGACGGCGCGCCGGGTCGGCGGCGACTATGTCATCAACGGCGGCAAGATGTGGACGACCAACGGCACCCAGGCCGACTGGATGTGCCTGCTCGCCAACACCGGCGACGGCGCGGCGCACAAGAACAAGTCGCTGATCTGCCTGCCGATGAGCACCAAGGGCGTGCAGGTCGTGAAGAAGCTCGACAAGCTCGGCATGCGCTCGTCCGACACCGCGCAGATCTTCTTCGACGAGGTCAAGGTGCCGGTGCGCAACCTGATCGGCCAGGAAGGCCTGGGCTTCGTCTACCAGATGCAGCAGTTCCAGGAGGAGCGGCTGTGGGGCGCGATCAGCGCCGTGGTCGGCATGGAGCGGCTGATCGACGAGACGGCGCAGTACACCCGCGAGCGCAAGGTGTTCGGCAAACCGCTGCTCGACAACCAGGTCATCCATTTCAAGCTCGCCGAGCTGCGCACCGAGATCGAGCTGGTGCGCTCGCTGTGCTACCGCGCCTGCGAGGAGTATCTCGACGGCAAGGACGTTGTGCTGCTGGCCTCGATGGCCAAGCTCAAGGCCGGCCGCATGATGCGGCTGGTGACCGATGGCTGCCTGCAATATTGGGGCGGCGCGGGCTATCTCTGGGAGGCGCCGACCGCGCGCGCCTTCCGTGACGCCCGGCTCGCCTCGATCGGCGGCGGCGCCGACGAGGTGATGCTGCAGATCATCGCCAAGGGAATGGGCACCCTGCCTCGCACGGGAAGTCACTAGATGCGCACCCTCGTTTCGACAACAACCGTGTCATCCCGAGCGCAGCGAGGGATCTATCGCAATGCCGGCCATAGATCCCTCGCTTCGCTCGGCATGACACCGGTGCGGTACCGGGCGACCCGCGCCACGGATGGAGTTGTTCATGGCTGAGTTCGCCGACACCTACCAGACCCTGCTGGTCCGCCGCGACCGCTCACGGCTGCACGTCACGCTCAATCGCCCCGAGGTGAAGAACGCGCTCAATCCGACGCTGATCGGGGAGCTGAAGCAGGTGTTCGCCGTCCTGCGCGACCGCCGCGACATCAAGGTCGTGATCCTGCGCGGCGCCGGCGGCACCTTCTGCGCCGGTGCCGACCTCAAGAACATGGAGCAGAGCTTCAGCGAGCCACCGACGCCCGGCACGCGCGATCCGATCGCGCTGAACAATCGCGAGTACGGCGCCTTCCTCGAGATGGTGAACACGACGCCGCAGGTCGTCGTGGCGGCGGTCGAGGGCTACGCCATCGCCGGCGGCTTCGGCCTGCTCTGCGTCTCCGACGTGGCGATCTGCACCGAAGACGCCGGCTTCGCCATGAGCGAGACGGCAATCGGCATCGTGCCGGCCCAGATCGCGCCCTTCGTCGCCGCCCGCATCGGCGTGCCGCAGACGCGGCATCTGGCGCTCACAGCGGCGCGCTTCAAGGGGCCGGAAGCCTATCGCCTCGGCATCGCGCATCACCTCGTCAAGGACTCCGCCGCGCTCGACGCCAAGCTGGAAGAGTTGCTGAAGCAGATCGACCGCTGCGCGCCTTTGGCCAACGCCTTGACCAAAGCCGTCGTCATGAAGGTCGGCAGCGAGCCGCTCTCGGCGGTGCTCGACTTCGCCGCCGACAGGTTCGCCGAGGCGCGGCGCAGCCCCGAGGCCGCCGAGGGCCTGCGCGCCTTCGCCGAGAAGCGACCGCCGAAATGGGCAACGGAGTGACCTGATGCCGACCGACAAGGCCGCCCTGCATGCGGACGACGTGGAGATGCGCGTCGGGACCGGGTACCCGCCGCCGCACGACGTGCCGTGCCGCCAGCGCGGGCGGCGGCGCCTGAGCGATGTGTTCGGCTTGTCGCAGTTCGGCGCCAACCTGCTCGAGCTGCCACCCGGCGCGTGGTCGTCGCATCGCCATTGGCACGAGCGCCAGGACGAGTTCATCTACGTGCTCGAGGGCGAGGTCGCGCTCGTGACCAATGCCGGCGAAACCATGCTTACCGCCGGCATGTTTGCCGGCTTCCGCGCCGCCGACGGCAACGGCCATCACCTGATCAACCGGTCCAACGCCGTCGCCAAGGTGCTCGAGGTCGGCACCCGCACAGCCGAAGAGACTGCGCACTACGCCGACATCGACATGATCTACCGCGAGGGCAAGGGCTATCTCTCGCGGCAGGGAAGGCCGCTGAAGTGAGCTTTTCCAAGATCCTTGTCGCCAATCGCGGCGAGATCGCCTGGCGGGTGATGCGCACGGCCAAGGCGATGGGCTACCGCACCGTCGCGGTCTATTCCGATGCCGACAAGGACGCGCCGCATGTCGGCTTCGCCGACCAGGCGGTGCGCATCGGCCCGCCGCCGGTCGGCGAGAGCTACCTCAGCATCGACCGCATCCTCGACGCTGCACGCACCTCCGGGGCGGACGCCGTACATCCGGGCTACGGCTTCCTGTCGGAAAACGAGGCCTTCGCGGCGGCGTGCGAGACGGCCGGCCTGACCTTCATTGGCCCTCCTCCCGCGGCGATCGCGGCGATGGGCAACAAGGCGGCCGCCAAGCGCCGCATGATCGAGGCCGGCGTGCCCTGCGTGCCGGGCTATCAGGGCGCCGACCAGAGCGATGCCAATCTTGAGAACGAGGCGCGCAAGATCGGCCTGCCGGTCATGGTGAAGGCGGCCGCCGGCGGTGGTGGACGCGGCATGCGGCTGGTCGAGCGCGACGGCGATCTCGTCGAAGCCATCCGCACCGCGCGCGCCGAGGCCGAGAGCGCCTTCGGTTCGGGCCAGCTGATTCTCGAAAAGGCCGTGGTCGATGCACGCCACGTCGAAATCCAGGTTTTCGCCGATGCCCACGGCGACGTGATCCATCTCGGCGAGCGCGACTGCTCGGTCCAGCGCCGCCACCAGAAGGTGATCGAGGAAGCGCCATCACCGGCCGTGAACGCCGACCTGCGCAATATCGCGGCGCGGGCACGGTCGAGTTCCTGCTCGGCGCCGACGGCGCCTTCTACTTCCTCGAGATGAACACCCGCCTGCAGGTCGAGCATCCGGTGACCGAGGCGATCACCGGCCTCGACCTGGTCGAATGGCAGCTCCGGGTGGCGCGCGGCGAGCCCTTGCCGCTCCGCCAAGAGCAAGTGCGGCTCGACGGCCATGCCATCGAGGTCCGCCTCTACGCCGAGGACGCCTACGCGGGATTCCTGCCGCAGACCGGCCGCATCGAGGTCTGGCGGCCGGCCAGCGGACCCGGCGTGCGCATCGATCACGGCATGAAGGACGGGCTGGCCATCTCGCCCTTCTACGACCCGATGATCGCCAAGGTGATCGCTTCGGGCGCGACCCGCGAGGAAGCGCGGCGGCGGCTGATCAAGGCGCTGCGCGACACGCTGGTGCTCGGCCCGACGACCAACCGGCATTTCCTGATCCGGCTGCTCGAGCATCCCGAGTTCGCCGGCGGCAAGGCGACCACCGCCTTCCTCGGCAAGCACAGCTTCGCCCCGCCCGAGCTCGACGAGACGTACTGGACGACGGCGGCTTCGCTGCTCTGGCATCACTCGGCGGCGCGCTTTCCGGCGGCGCTGCAGGGATGGCGCAACTCCAATCCCGAGCCGACGCCGTTCCGCCTCGCCGTTGGCGACAAGGAGCGCAGCCTCCACGTCATGGACGCTGGCGCCCCATCGGTGCCGCATGTGATCGACGGCGACGACGTCGTGGTCGATTTCGACGGCCTCACTGTGCGCTTCCAGGATCGCACCTATCGGCCGCCCGCCTCGGCGGCAGCCGGCAGCGACGGCAAGCTGCGCGCGCCGATGGACGGCCGCATCGTCGCGATCAAGGTGGCGGCCGGCGACAAGGTGGTGCGCGGCCAGACCCTGGTCGTGCTCGAGGCCATGAAGATCCAGCACCAGCTCAAGGCGGTGCTTGACGCGAAGGTGGAGTCGATCGCCGTGCAGGAAGGCCAGCAGGTCGCCAACCGCACCGTGCTGGTTACGATGGCGGGCGATGCCGCTGCACGTTGAACGCGTCTCGCACAGCTATGGCCCCGTCGCTGCGCTCGACGCCATCGACCTCGATATCGCCGACGGCGAGACCGTCGCGTTGATCGGCCCGTCGGGCTGCGGCAAGAGCACCCTGCTCGGCATCCTGGGCGGCCTGCTGCAGCCGAGCGTGGGCCGGGTGACCCTGTCGGGCCAACCGCCGGCCGACTCGCTCAATCCCTTCACTTACATCTTCCAGGATTTCGCGCTGCTGCCCTGGCGCACGGTCGAGGCGAACGTGGCGCTCGCGCTGGAGCATCGGCCGCTCGGCGCCGCGGAGCGGCGCGAAAGGGTGGCGGCGGCGCTCGCCCTCACGGGGCTCTCCGAGTTCGCCGCAGCCTATCCCAAGCAGCTTTCGGGCGGCATGCGCCAGCGGGTCGGCATCGCCCGCGCGCTGGTGGTGCGGCCGGCCGTGCTGCTGCTCGACGAACCCCTGTCGGCGCTCGACGCCCAGACACGCGAGCTGCTGATGGAGGATCTGCTGCGGATCTGGGCGCGGGAGCGGAGCACACGCGTCTACGTCACCCACAATCTCGAGGAAGCCGCACGGCTCGCCGACCGGGTCGTCGTCCTGTCGCGCCGGCCCGGCCGCATCCGGGAGGTCGTCCGCATCGACGTGCCGGTCGGGGATCGTGGGCGGCCGGAACACGCCGCTCTGTTGTTCGAGATGCATCGCCGGCTGTGGTCGCTGATCCGCGACGAGGCTGCCACCGCCGATCGCGAGGTGCAGCCTGTCTGAGCGCGAGCCGATTCCCTTTCGCGGCGGTGGCTTCAATCCCTCGCCGCGCCGGATGCTGCCGTGGATCGTATTCGCGGTGCTGATCGCCTTGTGGCAGGTGGCATCCAACACGGGCCTGCTGCCGCCGCTTTTCATGCCCAGTCCGCTCAGCGTCGTCAGGGCGTTGCAGGCTCTGTGGCTGGACGGCTCGCTGGTCGAGCATGTGACGGCCTCGCTGAAGCGGATCGTTCCGGGCTGGTTGATCGGAACCGCCGCCGGTCTCGCGGTCGGCCTCGCCATGGGCATCTTCTCGGCGGCGCGCGCGGCCGGCGTCCCGATCGTGTCGGCGCTGTTCCCGATCCCCAAGATCGCGCTGCTGCCGCTCCTGATCCTGTGGTTCGGCATCGGCGAGCCGTCGAAGATCGCCACCATCGCGCTCGGCGTATTCTTCCCGACGACGATCTCAGCCTACACCGCCTGCGATTCGGTGCCGCGCAACCTGATCCGCATGGCCCAGAGCTTCGGCCTGCCGGCGCGCGACATCGTCGCCAAGATCCTGCTGCCCGGCGCCATGCCCGGCATCTTTGCCGGCTTCCGCATCTCTGCTTCGGTGGCGCTGCTGCTGGTGGTCGCCGCCGAGATGATCGGCGCCCAGCAGGGCATCGGCGCCTTCGTGCTGACCGCGGGCAGCCTGATGCAGACCGACCAGCTGCTTGCAGGCGTCGTGATGCTGTCGATTCTCGGCCTGCTGGTCGCCTGGGGCCTTGGCATGCTGGAGCGCGCGGTGCTCAAATGGCGATGAGCGTCGGGAGGAAAAACAAGATGTTGCGTCGAACGGTTCTTGCCGCGTTGCCGGCAAGCCTCGCTGCCGGCCGCGCCTCGGCGCAGGCTTGGCCCAGCAAGCCGATCACCATCATCGTGCCCTTCGCCGCCGGCGGCCCGACCGATCTGATGGCCCGCATCGTCGGCGAGCGCATGGGCAAGGAGCTCGGCCAGCAATTCATCATCGACAACACCACCGGCGCCGCCGGCACCATCGCCGTCGGCAAGGCGGTGCGGGCCGCCCCCGACGGCTACACGATCAGCATCGGCCATGTCGGCACGCACGTCGCCAACGGCACGATCTACAAGAACCTCAACTACGACCTGCTCACCGATCTGGTGCCGATCGCCCGGCTGCCGCAGAACCCGCTGCTCGTGGTCACCTCCGGGCAGATGCCGGTCAAGACCCTCAAGGAACTGGTCGACTACCTCAAGGTCAACGGCGACAAGGTGCCCGGCGGCACGGCGGGCCTCGGCTCGGCCTCTGCTCAACAGCGCGCTCGGCATCAATGTCACCCACGTGCCCTATCGCGGCACGGGCCCGGCCATGCAGGACCTGGTCGCCAACCAGATCCAGGTGATGGTCGACCAGTCGGCCAACTCGCTGCCGCAGGTCCGCGCCGGCAAGATCAAGGCCCATGCCGTGACCGCCAAGGCGCGGAGCGCGGCCGAGCCCGAGATCCCGACGGCGGCCGAGGCCGGCTACCCGATGGAGGTGTCGATCTGGCACGGCCTGTGGGCGCCCAAGGGCACGCCGCCGGAAATCGTCGCCAGGCTCAATGCCGCCACGATCACCACGCTTCAGGATCCCGACATCCGCCGCCGCCTGGAGGATCTGCCGAGATGGCGCCGGCCGCCTTCGCCGCCTTCCACAAGGACGAGTACGCCCGCTGGCAGAAGATCCTCGAGGCCGCCAACGTCAAGGTGGAGTGACCGCTACGAAGCGTAAGACGGCGGCACCGGACAGGGGGGCAGCAGCTTCTCCAGCACCTTGGCGACGCCGAGCAGCTTCGCTTCGCCCCACTTCTTGCCGGTGAGCTGCAGGCCGATCGGCAGGCCCTCCTTCGAGAAGCCGCAGGGCAGGACGAGCGAGGGCTGGCCCGTCAGGTTGGCGAGATAGTTATAGGACGTGCCGGCGAAGAAATACGGATACGGCTTGCCGTCGATCACCAGCGGCTCTTTCTGGCTTTGGCGGATGAAGGCGGCATCCGGCATCACCGGCATCAGCCAGGCGTCGTAGTCGTCGAGGAAAGCCTCGCACTGCCGCAGCGTCTGATCGCGCCGATCGAGGACGGCGAAGAATTCCGCCATGTCGAGCCGCGCACCGCGCGCCGCCGAGCGCGCCGACGGATCGGACGAGTCGATCATCGGGAAGAAACGCTCGCGCACCGGCAACGGCTCGAGGGCGTGGATCAGGTACTGGAAGAGATCGCACCAGTCTTCCCAGCTTTGCGTCCAGTCGAGTCCTTCCGGCTCGGCGCGCTTCACCTTGGCGCCGGCCTTGGACAGGAGCCGGGCCGTGGCCTGCACGACCTGTGCCGTGTCCTGCGATACCTGCACCAGCGGATTGGTCTCGAGCACCGCGATCCGCAGATCGGCTGCCTCGAGCTTCGACCTCGGCCCGATCGGCACCGGCGGGGCCTCGGCCTCGTGGCCGTCCGGCCCGGCGATGATGCGCAGCGCCAGTTCGAGGTCGTCGACCGAGCGGGCGAGCGGGCCGAAGGTGCCCATGTACCGGACCGTGCGCGTCTTGCCCGGCAGATCGGGCACGTGGCCGCGGCTCGGCACTCGCCATTCGGTGGGCTTCAGCGAAAAGATGCCGTTGTAGTGCGCCGGATTGCGCACCGAACCGCCGATGTCGCTGCCGAGCTCGAGCGGCGACAGTCGCGCGGCCACGGCAACCGCCCCGCCGCCGGTCGAACCGCCCGCGGTGCGGCGCGGATCCCAGGCATTCTTCGTGGTGCCGAACAACGGGCTGTCGGTCTGAAAGTCGGCGCACAGCTCGGGCACATTGGTCTTGCCCAGGATCACCGCCCCCGCCGCCCGCAACCGCGCGACCAGGGAAGCGTCAGCCGTGGCGACATTATCCTTGATCGGCGGATGACTCGACGTGGTTCGCAGGCCGGTCACGTCGAAGGCTTCCTTGATGGTGATCGGCACGCCGTGCAATGGCCCGAGCTTGGCGCCCTTTTTGGCCGCAGCCTTGTCGGCTGCCCGCGCCGCCCTCAGCGCACCCTCCCGGTCGACCACCACCAGCGCGTTGACAGGCCCGTTCAATCGGCCGATCCGCTCGAGGTGCGCTTCGGTCGCTTCACGCGACGTGAGCTTTCCATTCCGTATGGCGCGAGCCAGCGACGTGGCGGTCTCGAAGCACGGATTCATGCATGCCTCCCCTGCGGTATGCCTAGGCTAGCCGCCCCTGCGGCGGGCGGCTATAGACGCTGGGGGCAATTCGAGGGGGGCATGAGCCTCGCAAACAAGACGCTGTTCATCACCGGTGCGAGCCGCGGCATCGGTCTCGCGATCGCGCTGCGTGCGGCGCGTGACGGCGCCAATATCGCTATCGCCGCCAAGACGGTGAAGCCCGACCCGCGCCTGCCTGGCACCATCTTCACGGCCGCCGAAGCGGTCGAGAAAGCCGGCGGCAAGGCGCTGCCGCTGCCCTGCGACATCCGCGACGAGCAGAGCGTCGAGACGTCGGTCGCCGAGACCGTGGCGCGCTTCGGCGGCATCGACATCCTGGTGAACAACGCCAGCGCCATCAGCCTGACCGGCACCCTGCAGACGCCGATGAAGCGCTACGACCTGATGACCCAGATCAATGCGCGCGGCACCTTCATGGTCTCGCAGAAGTGCATCCCTCACCTCCTGAAGGCCGCCAACCCGCACGTCCTCAACCTGTCGCCGCCGCTCGACTTCGACGTCAAGTGGTTCGCCAACCATCCGGCCTACACGCTCGCCAAGTACTCGATGTCGATCTACGCCTGGGCGATGGCCGAGGAGTTCAAGGGTCGCATCGCCTTCAACGGCCTGTGGCCGCGCACCGGCATCGCGACGGCGGCGATCGCCAACGTGCTCGGCGGCGACGAAGGCATGAAGCGCTGCCGCAAGCCCGAGATCATGGCCGATGCGGCCTACGCGATCTTCAACCGGCCGGCCAAGGCGTGCAGCGGCAACTTCTTCATCGATGACGAGGTGCTGACGGCCGCGGGCATCACCGACTTCGACCAGTACGCCGTCTCGCCCGGCACGCCATTGATGCCGGACTTCTTCGTGCCGGCGCCGGGCGCGCGCACCGTCGTCGGCCGGAGCTGAGCGCCGCATGGCGACGTTCATCCTGGTCCACGGCGCGTGCCACGGCGGCTGGTGCTGGGAGAAGGTCCAGCCGATCCTCGAGAGCCGCGGCCACAAGGTCTGCGCGCCCGATCTCCCCGGCCTCGGCAAGGACCACACGCCGCCGGCCAACGTCACCTTGGCCGACAATGTCGAGAAGATCTCCCGCCTGCTCGACAAGATCGAGGAGCCGGTGGTGCTGGTCGGCCATGCGCTGGGCGGCGTCACCATCAGCCAGACCGCCGAGGCGCGGCGGCGCAAGCTCAAGGCGCTGGTCTATGTCTGCGGATTGATGCCGCCCTCCGGCATGGCTAGTCGCGAGATGACCGCCGGCGACCCCGAGATCCTGTTCCGCCGCTCGCGCGAGCTCAGCCCCGACGGCCTCACCTACACCTTTGCCCGCTCCCAGCTGCCGGCGCTGTTCTACGAGGACGTCTCGCCGGAGGACCGCTACCGGGCGATGGAGCGCCTGCGGCCGCAGCCGATCTCGATCTCGACGACGCCGCTGACACTGACCGAGGATCGCTACGGCTCGGTGCCGCGCTGGTACATCGAATGTCTGCACGACAACGCCATCCGCATCGGCCGCCAGCGAGCGATGGTGAAGACCTTGCCCTGCAAGGTGATCACCATGGAAAGCGGCCACTCGCCGTTCTACAGCAACCCCGAGGAGCTGGCCGAGCACCTCGAGACGATCGCGCGGTCTTAGGCCCTAATCAAAAAAAGCGAACGTCCGGATCTCGATGCTCTGCCGCGGCTTGGCGTTGGCCGGCGAAGTCGGGTCGGTGAAGGCCGAGTGCAGCGAGAAGCGCGCGCGGCCGTCCTTGGCCGAATCGTAGCACTTGATCAGGATCGCCTCGTCGCGGGTCATCGCCGGGAAGTAGTGCCACTGATGATCGGCGTTGTAG
This sequence comes from Alphaproteobacteria bacterium, assembly GCA_005884705.1. Lineage (GTDB taxonomy): Bacteria > Pseudomonadota > Alphaproteobacteria > Reyranellales > Reyranellaceae > Reyranella. The sequence goes on along the minus strand of VBAF01000069.1, from coordinate 2,737 downwards.
ACGCCCTGGTAGATCTCGCCGGTGCGGTCGGCATAGACCAGATCGCAGACCGCGAGATCGCGCGGCGCGATGCTCTCGGCGTCGACGAAGCCGAGCGGCATCATCTCGATCGGGTCGTGGGCGATGTTGCGCCAGACATTGTATTCGGCGAAGCGCTTCTTCAGCCGCGCCTCCGCCTCGGCCGGCGGCAGCAGGTCGCGCACCCGGTGCGGCCCCGACCGCTCGGTGTAGTCGTTGTGCACGCTCTGCACCGGCGTGCGCAGGCCGCGCTCGACGGCGCGGTCGGCGGTGCGCACGGTGTGGTCGAACACCACGACCTTGGCGGCGCCGGTCTCGCGTTTGATCAGCGCCTCGACCTCCGGATAGTAGACCGCCTCGAGCTCGGCCTCGTCGTAGAAGTCGCGCATCCTGGTGTCGTGCCCGGTCAGGATGAAGGCCTGCCTGTCGAGCGACAGGTCGTTCACGTAGGGCCGCGCATTGTGCACGCGCACATCGAAGTACCGGTAGTTGCCGTCGCGGCGCGGCATCCCGGTGCCGGGCGGCGGATTGTAGGTCACCGGCTTGACGCTGAGATCAGCCAGGTAGTTCACCGGCGCGTCGACGTAGGTCATGCCGATCCTCGGAGCGGACGGGAGTTCGGGAAGGTGGACATCAGGCATGCCAGGTCTCGATTCACGGAAATAACGTCGCCTCCCCAGATCGGGCAGCAGTGTAGGGCGCCCCAGGCGCCGCCCCCACGAGAAGAATTCATGGCCTCATGCCGCGAGTTCCAGGATTTCCATGACCTCGGCCGGGCCCTTGATCGGCCGCGGGTTGTTGAGCACGGCGCGGTCGTGCATCGACTTCTCGGCGATCTCGCGGAAGCGGTCGGGGCCGACGCCGACCTCGCGGAGCCGCCGCGGCAGGCCGAGCGTCGCCACCAGATGGGCGACCAGATCGGCCGCCGGCGTGCCGGGCTTGCCGAAGGCCTCGCTGACGCGCTTCTGGCGCTCGGCGTTGACGGCCAGGTTCCAGCGCAGCACCGAGGGCAGCATCACGCAGGAGGTGTGGCCGTGCGGCACGTGGCAGGCGGCGCCCAGCACATGGCCGATGCCGTGGCTCGCGCCGACGCCGACGCCCGAGGTGCCGGCGCCGATCGACAGCCACATGCCGAACTGCAGGTCGAGCCGGGTCTGCATGTTCTCGGGATGCTCCTTGTGCGCCGGCAGCGCCTGCGCCAGCAGCCGCAGCGCCTCGGTCGCGGTGCCCAGCACGAAGGGATGAGCCTGCCGCGAGCACAGCCGCTCGACCGCGTGGTCGACCGCCTTCAGGCCGGTCGACAGCATCAGGTCCATCGGCGTGGCCAGCGTTGCCGCGGGATCGAGCACGATCACGCGCGGCACGATCAGGCGATGGCCGAAGCTTTCCTTGATGCCGTGGCGCGGGTCGCTGATGCCGGCATAAGCGTTGAACTCAGCGGCCGACAGCGTGGTCGGCACGGCGATCATGCGGATTGCGTCGACCGGCGGCCTGATCGCCTCGGACGGCGGCGCCGCCCCTTCCTTCGGCCGGCCGGCACGATAGGAATCGAGATCCTCGATCTTCGTCACATTCTGCCACAGCGCGATCAGGATCACCTTGGTGGCGTCGATTGCCGAGCCGCCGCCGACGGTGACGATCAGGTCGGCTTTGGCCTCGCGCGCCCTCTGCGTCCCCTCGATGACGCACGGCCGCGGCGAATGCGCCGTGATGCCGGCATAGACGCCGGCATAGCGGTCGCCGAGCTCCTTGATCACCTCGGCCAGGAGGGCGCTTTGCGCCACCGATTTGGTCGTGGTGACGAACACGCGTTTGGCGCCCAGTCGCTCGGCCTCGGCCCGCACTGCGGCTCCCGCCGGCCGGCCATAGACCACGCGCTCAATGTCCTGATGTCCGTGGATGCCGTTCAGCATGGTCGTGTCCTCCAGGCGTGGCTATAACCAGCGCAATTGTCCTGGGAGTGAAGCGAAATGCCGGGCGCTTTGGAAGGCCTGAAAGTCATCGATCTGTCGCGCGTGCTGGGCGGCCCGTATTGCGGCCAGATGCTGGCCGATCACGGCGCCGAGGTGATCAAGGTCGAGCCACCGCAGGGCGACGAGACCCGGCTGTGGGGACCGCCGTTCGATAATGACGGCATTTCCGCCTACTACGCCGGCATCAACCGCAACAAGCGCACCGTCGCGCTCGATCTCTCCAGGCCGGAGGGCCGCACCGTGCTGCTGAAGCTGCTCGAGAAGGCCGACGTGCTGATCGAGAACTTCAAGACCGGCACCATGGAGAAATGGGGCGTGGGCTACGGCACGCTGTCGGAAAAGTATCCGACGCTGGTCCACGCGCGCATCTCCGGCTTCGGCGCCGACGGCCCGCTCGGCGGCTTCCCGGGCTACGACGCCATGGTGCAGGCCTCCGCGGGACTGGTCTCGGTCAACGGCGCGCCGATCGGCGTGCCGGTGGTCGACCTGTCGACCGGCATGAATGCCTGCATCGGCGTCCTGATGGCGCTGTTCGAGCGCACCCGGTCGGGCAAGGGCCAGTTCGTCGACGCGACGCTGTACGACAGCGCGCTCGCGCTGCATCAGCCGCATGCGCCCAACTACTTCATGGCCGGGCTGAAGCCCAAGCTCTACGGCAATAGCCATGGCAATCTCGCGCCCTACGCCAATTTCCCAACGAAGGGCCGCAACATCGTGATCGGCGCCGGCAACGACGGCCAGTTCCG
>VBAF01000068.1:1330-13236 GCA_005884705.1 Alphaproteobacteria bacterium | reverse complement strand
TATGGCTGATCTGCACGCGGCAGGCGCCGGCGGCCGCACGCGAGGCCTTGCAGGCCATGGGCGTCGAGGTGATCGAGGTTGCGTCCAATGAGCAAGCCCGCGTCGATGTCGCCACTCTCGCGCGCGAACTTGGCAAACGGATGCTCATGCGCGTCCTGATCGAAGGCGGCGGGGAGATCGCCGCGGCATTCCTCAAGGCCAACCTCGTGGACCGCGTGACGTCGTATCAGGCAGGGCTGCTGTTGGGCGCCGACAGCCGCTCTGCGGTGGCTCCCTTGAGCCTGCAAAAGCTCGGTTCCGCGCCCCGGTTCGCCCTCGTTTCCAGCCGGTCGGTAGGCGGCGACGTGGTAGAAACCTGGCACCGGGCGGCTTAAGTACATTGCATGTTCACGGGGATCGTCAGCGACGTCGGCGAAATTACCAAGCTGACGCCGGGCGGCAACCAAGGCGACAGGCGCTTCGTGGTCCGTACCCGCCATGACATGGCGCCGGTGCCGATCGGCGCCTCGATCGCCTGCTCGGGCTGTTGCCTCACCGTGATCGAGAAGGGCGCGGACTGGTTCGCGGTCGAGGCCTCGGGCGAGACCCTGGACAAGACCCATCTCGGCGACTGGCAGCAGGGCCAGCGCATCAACCTCGAATTGTCGCTCAAGCTCGGCGACGAGCTGGGCGGCCATCTGGTCTACGGCCATATCGACGGGGTCGGCCGGATCGCCTCGATGACGCCCGAGGGCGGCAGCGTCCGCTTCGTCTTCGAGGCGCCGGGCGATGTCGCGCGTTTCATCGCCTCCAAGGGCTCGATCGCTGTGGATGGAATCTCGCTCACCGTGAACGAGGTCGAGGGCAATCGCTTCGGCGTGAACATCATTTCCCACACCCAGGCGGTTACCACCCTGGGAACGGCCAAAGTCGGCCAGCGCGTCAACCTTGAGGTCGACATGCTCGCGCGATACGTTCAGCGACTGTTGGAGCACAGACCATGAGCGCGCTCGAGAAAGACGCCTGGCGGGTCACTTTTAGCGAGGTGAAGGCCGCGGCCGAGGACATCATCGAAGAAGCCCGCAAGGGCCGCATGTTCATCCTGGTCGATGACGAGGATCGCGAGAACGAGGGCGACCTGGTGATCCCCGCGCAATGGGCGACGCCCGAGGCGATCAACTTCATGGCCAAGCACGCGCGCGGCCTGATCTGCCTGGCGTTGACCCGCGAACGGGTCGAGCAGCTTGGCCTGTCGCTGATGGCGCAGAACAACGGCACCCGGCACCAGACCGCCTTTACCGTCTCGATCGAGGCGCGCGAGGGAGTGACCACCGGCATCTCCGCGGCCGACCGCGCCCGCACCGTGGCGGTTGCGATCGACCCGTCGTGCGGGCCGCAGGACATCGTCTCTCCGGGCCACGTCTTCCCGCTGGTCGCGCGCGATGGCGGCGTGCTGGAGCGCACCGGCCATACCGAGGCGGCGGTTGACCTCGCGCGTCTGGCGGGACTGACCCCGGCCGGTGTGATCTGCGAGATCATGAACGACGACGGCACGATGGCCCGTCGCAACGACCTCATCACCTTCGCCCAGCGGCACGGCCTCAAGATCGGCACCATCTCCGACCTGATCGCCTACCGCCGACGCTACGATTCGATCATCAAGCGCATCAGCGAGACCAAGCTCGACAGCATCTACGGCGGCGACTTCCGCTGCGTCGTCTACATCAACAAGGTGACGATGGCCCAGCATGTCGCGCTGATGAAGGGCGACCCGGCGGCGCCGGGGCCGATCACCGTGCGCATGCATGCGGTCAACCTGTTCAGCGACACGCTCGGCCAGAGGAGCGGCGGGCGCGGCGGCGAGATCGAGGCGTCGATGCGCTACATCGCCGAGCAGGGCCGCGGCGTGATCGTGCTGATCCGCGAGCCGCTGACGGTCGTGCTGGCCGAGCAACGCCGCCGCGCCGGCGAACCGATCCCGCCGGCCGGCGCCGAGCTGCGCGACTACGGCGTCGGCGCCCAGATCCTGATCGATCTCGGCGTCAAGGAGATGATCCTGCTGACCAACAGCAAGAAGAGCATCGTCGGCATCGAGGGTTTCGGGCTGAAGGTCGTCGGCCAGAAGCCTGTGCCCGGCCGCCCTCAGCGGGGTTGATCATGTCGCTGGGAGCGCGCCACTCCCGTGGCGCATCTTCTTGCCTGTTGCGCCATCTCTTGAGCGCGACTGGAGTCGCGCGCTCCGAGCCATGAGTACGCGCACGGAGAACCCCACGGTTCGTCCCGCCGTCGACGGCGTCAGGGGCGCGCGCATCCTGGTGGTCGAGTCGCGCTATTACCCGGACATCGCCGACGCCCTGATCTCCGGCGCCGAGCGGGAGATGACCCGCAACGGCGCGACCTTCGAGCGCGTCGTGGTGCCGGGCGCGTTCGAGATCCCGGGCGCGATCGCGCTCGCGGCCGAGCGTTATGACGGCTTCCTGGCGCTCGGCTGCGTGATCCGCGGCGAGACCACGCACTACGACTACGTCTGTGGCGAGAGCGCCCGCGGGCTGATGGACCTGTCGATCCAGAAGCGGCTTGCCATCGGCTACGGCATCGTCACGGTCAACACCATGGAGCAGGCCAAGGCACGCGCCGAGACGCATCGCGGCGACAAGGGCGGCGATGCCGCCCATGCCTGCCTCGCCATGATTGCGCTGCAGCGCCGCTGGCGGGAGACGTGAGCGAGCCGGCCAAGGCGCCGAGCCGCCGCCAGGCCGCGCGACTCGCCGCCGTGCAGGCGCTCTATCAATGGCAGGAAGGCCAGGACGAGCCGGCCGCCATCATCGAGCAGTTTCTGAACGTGCGCATCGGCGAGGCGGGCGAGGGGGGGATGCGCCGCGACGCCGACAAGCCGTTGTTCAAGGACGTGGTCGAGGGCACGGTGAGCCACAAGGACGAGCTCGAGAAGACGGTTTCCGGCGCGCTCGCCGAGAACTGGACCTGGGCCCGCATCGATCGCCTGGTCCGCGCGATCCTGCTCGCCGGCACGTACGAGCTGGTGCACGGCCGCGACGTGCCGCCGAAGGTGGCGATCAACGAATATGTCGAGATCGCCCACGCTTTCTACGATCATGCAGAGCCGACCTTCGTGAACTCGGTGCTCGATCGCGTCGCGCGCCAAGAACGCGCGGCCGAGCTCGCGGGATAGCCTGCATGGCCCGGCGGCGGATCGGTGAGTTCGAGCTGATCGCCCGCTACTTCGCGCCGCTGGCCAAGAGCTTCGCCGGCGCGCGCGGACTGGCGAGCGACAATGCCTTCCTCGCGGCCGATCCGCGACACGACCTCGTGGTGAAAACGGACACCGTCGTGGCGGGCGTGCATTTCTTCGTCGACGAGAAGCCCGGGCTTGTGGCGCAGCGCGCGCTGCGTGTCTGCCTGTCCGATCTCGCGGCCGGCGGGGCAACGCCCTACGTCTATCAACTGTCGCTGTCGCTTGCGCGCGGTTGGACCGAGCGCTGGATCGCGGGCTTTGCGCAGGGGCTTGCGGTCGATCAGCGCCGCTTCGGCATCGTGCTCTGCGGCGGCGACACGACCGGCACACCGGGACCGACGACCGTCACCATCACCGCGTTCGGCCGCGTGGCGCGCGGCAAAGGACTCGGTCGCGACGGCGCGCGGGCAGGGGACGACCTCTGGGTCAGCGGCACGATCGGCGATGCCGCGCTCGGTCTGCTGGCGGCGCGCGGCGCGCTGAAAAGTTCCGACCTCGAGCAGCGCTATCGCCTGCCGCTGCCACGGACGACGCTGGGCGCGCGGCTCATCGGCGTCGCAAGCGCGACGGCCGACATCTCCGATGGGCTGATTGCCGATGCCGGCCACATCGCGAACGCCTCGCGGCTCGCCGTTCACATCGAACGCGATCTCGTGCCGTTGTCGGTGGCGGCAAAGCGTGTGGTGATGGGCGAGCCTGCGCTATGGGCGAACATCCTGGGCGGCGGTGACGACTACGAACTCGCCATTGCCGTGCCGCCTCGGAAGCGGACCGCGCTGCTGGCTGCGGCGCGGGCCGCCAAGGTGAAGGTCGCGCGGATCGGTGCCTTCGCAAGAGGCAAGGGCGTCGTATTGACTGTTTCGGGGCAGCCGCGCCGGATCGCGCAGACCGGCTATGTCCACTTCTAGTCGTTGCGCCGCCCCGCGAGAGGCTATGGTGCGGCCCCAATGGACGGTTCGATCAAGGTCGGGGGAACGCCCGCCGACATAGCCAGATTTCCGCGCCGCGCGGTGCGCAACATCGCGCTGCTGGGAATCTGCCAGGCGCTGACCCAGAGCTGCAACACGCTGATGTTCGCCTCCTCGGCACTCGCCGTGCTGACCATCGTCAACCCCGACCTGCGGATGTGGGCCAACCTGCCGGTCACCCTGCAGCACCTCGGCGTCATGCTGTCGGTCTTCCCGGCCTCGATGCTGATGATGCGGCGCGGCCGCAAGCTCGGCTTCCGCACGGGCTCATTGTTCGGCATGACCGGGGCGTCCTGTGCGGCGATCGGGCTGCAGCTCGGCAGCTTCCCCGTGATGTGCCTGGGCGGCCTGTTGCTGGGCTATGCCGTCGCCAACATGCAGCTCTATCGCTTCGCCGCGGTCGAGCTTGCGCCGGTGCACTTTCGTGCCCAAGCGATTTCCTACGTCACCTCCGGCGGCGTGATCGCCGGCATCGTCGGCCCCACTCTGGCGCGCTGGACGCCCGATCTCTGGGTGCCGGTGTTCCAGGCGAGCTTCGTCGCGGTGATCGTGATCCACGCGATCGTCTTCATCGTCCTGGGCTTCATCGAATTCCCGGTGGTGAAGGCCGAGGATGCCGCCGGCCCGCAGCGGCCGTTGCTCCAGATCGTCACCCAGCCCGCCTACATGGTGGCCGCGGCCGGCGCGATGATCGCCTTCGGCGTGATGTCGTTCGTGATGGCGGCCTCGCCGCTCGCCATCGTCCAGTGCGGCCTCGACAAGGCCGAGGCGCCGATCACCATCTTCGTGCATGTGATGGGGATGTTCGTGCCGGCCTTCTTCACCGGCCATCTGATCCAGCGCTTCGGCGTCTTCAACATGATGACGACGGGCATCGCGCTGTTGATCGCTGGCGTCGCGGTCGCGCTGCTCGGCACCACCGAATGGCACTTCCGTGGCGCGCTTGGCCTGAACGGCGTCGGCTGGAATTTCATGTTCGTCGGCGCCACCACCTTGCTGACCACCACCTACCGGCCGGCCGAGCGCGGCAAGGCGCAGGCGTTCAACGATTTCATGGTGTTCGGCACCACTGCCACCGCGAGCCTGATGGCCTCGGTCGTGCTCGAGGTGAAGGGATGGGCTTTCCTGAACTATCTGGCTTTCGCGCTGGTCTGCGTCGCGCTTGCTGTCATCGGCGTCTACCGGCTGCGCCATCCGGCGCGGGCGTAGCCGCTGTGCGCCTCGCCTCAAGCCCTTGACTGGACGGGGAATTCTCCCGCCGGCCGCTGTTGCACGTTTCCGGCCGTTCTGTCATTTTCCGCCCGCCTCGCGCCGGGGGAGAGTCGTTTCATCGGCGCGTTACGGGTTGAGAACACCTTAAGAAACAACAGGTTACCCATTATGTCTTCCGTTCTTTGGGCCGTCATAGCGTGCGGCGTGATCGCCGTGCTGTACGGCGTCATCACCGCCTCGCGGGTCATGGCCGCCGATGCCGGCACACCACGCATGCAGGAGATCGCGCAGGCGATCCAAGAGGGCGCCGGCGCTTATCTGCGGCGCCAATACACCACCATCGCCATCGTCGGCGTCGTGGTGCTGGTGCTGCTTCTGATCTTACTCGGCAAATACGCCGCGGGCGGCTTCCTGATCGGCGCCGTTCTGTCGGGCGCCACCGGCTTCATCGGCATGAACGTGTCGGTCCGCGCCAACGTGCGCACCGCCGTTGCTGCGCAGAAGAGCCTGGCCCAGGGCCTCGACCTTGCCTTCAAGTCGGGCGCCGTCACCGGCATGCTGGTGGCCGGCCTCGCGCTGATCGGTGTCGTCGGCTACTACGCGCTGCTCAAGAGGATGGGCCTCGCGACCGGCAGCCGCGAAATGATCGACGCTCTGGTGGCACTCGGCTTCGGCGCCTCGCTGATTTCGATCTTCGCCCGTCTCGGCGGCGGCATCTTCACCAAGGGTGCGGATGTCGGCGGCGACATGGTCGGCAAGGTCGAAGCCGGCATCCCAGAGGATGACCCGCGCAATCCGGCGACCATCGCCGACAACGTCGGCGACAATGTCGGCGACTGCGCCGGCATGGCGGCCGACCTGTTCGAGACCTATGCGGTGACCATGGTCGCCACCATGGTCCTGGCCTCGATCTTCTTCGCCGGCAATGCCGACCTGGTCGAGAAGCTGATGGCTTATCCGCTGGCGATCGGCGGCGCCTGCATCATCACCTCGATCATCGGCACCTACTTCGTGAAGCTGGGCTCCGACGGCGGCATCATGTGGGCGATGTACAAGGGCGTGATCGCGGCCGCCGTGCTGTCGATCCCGGCAATCTGGCTGGTCACCAGCTACATCGTCGGCATGGACACGGTGATGACGGTGAGCGGCAAGTCGTTCACCGGCATATCGCTGTTCTGGTGCTCGCTGGTCGGTCTGGCCATCACCGGGCTGATCGTCTGGATCACCGAGTACTACACCGGCACCGACTATCGATCGCCGGTCTGGCGATGTCGATGGAAGCCACGGCCATGCCGGCGCTGCTGATCTGCGCCGGCATCGTGGTCTGCTACGTGCTGGCCGGCCTGTTCGGCATTGCCATCGCCACGACCGCCATGCTGGCGCTCGCCGGCATGGTGGTGGCGCTCGACGCCTACGGCCCGGTCACCGACAACGCGGGCGGCATCGCCGAAATGGCGGGCCTGCCCAAGGAAGTGCGCAAGAACACCGACGCGCTCGACGCGGTCGGCAACACCACCAAGGCGGTCACCAAGGGCTACGCCATCGCTTCGGCGGGCCTCGGCGCGCTGGTGCTGTTCGCCGCCTACACCTCGGACCTCGACTACTTCATGAAGCTGGGCAAGCTCGGCGTCACAGCCGTCGATTTCCGGCTGCAGAATCCATACGTCGTGGTCGGGCTGCTGATCGGCGGCGGCCTGCCCTACCTGTTCGGCGGCATGTCGATGCTGGCGGTCGGCCGCGCTGCGCAGGCGGTGGTCGAGGAAGTCCGCCGCCAGTTTCGCGAGAAGCCCGGCATCATGGCGGGCACGGATCGTCCGGACTACGGCCGCGCCGTCGACATGCTGACCAAGGCCGCGATCAAGGAGATGATGATCCCGTCGCTGCTGCCGGTGCTGTCGCCGATCGTTCTGTACTTCGTGATCTCGGCGATCGCCGGCAAGGCCGATGCCTTTGCCGCGGTCGGCGCAATGCTGCTCGGCGTGATCGTCACCGGCATCTTCGTCGCCATCTCGATGACGGCGGGCGGCGGGGCCTGGGACAATGCCAAGAAGTACATCGAGGAAGGCCATTTCGGCGGCAAGGGCTCTGAAGCCCACAAGGCTGCCGTCACCGGCGACACCGTCGGCGATCCCTACAAGGACACCGCAGGCCCGGCCGTGAACCCGATGATCAAGATCACCAACATCGTGGCCCTGCTGCTGCTGGCCGTGCTCGCGCACGGCTGAGGGGCGACCAAAGCCAAAGCAAAAGCAAAAGCCCCGGTCTCACGGCCGGGGCTTTTCGTTTTGTCCGCGCTCGAATTGCCCGAGCGTTCTCAGCCGGCTTAGGCGGATGACGCGCGGCTCAGATGCCGCCGCCCGTCGGGGCACCCGGGTTGGTTTCCTGCCGCGGGCCGCTGAAGCGGCCGACGTTGCCCATGATCTGCTCGAGCACCGTCAGCTCCTTGCCGGCGGTCGGCGTGATCCGCGACACCATCTCGATGTCCTTGCCGTTGGACAGGTCGTACTTCTTCATGGCCTGCAGGCGGCCGGACTCGTTGAAGGTGAGCTGCAGCACGTTCTGTTCCAGCATCACCGGCTGCATGAAGGCCCAGGTCTCCTGCTTCTGGCTGATGTAGTACCAGGTGTTCGGGTTGAAGGTGGCGACCGTTGAGGGCGAGCCGATCAGGCGGATGACATCCTCGCGGCTCTGGCTGCCGACCTCGAGCTTCTCGACCGAGCCCGGGGTGGCGGCGAAGCCGCGCTGATCGACAATCGTCTCGCAGGCGGCGAGCATCGGCATCAGGGCGCCAACGAGGACGAACGGGACGGTGCGACGCATGGACGGTGTCTTCGATCCGGGAAACAGAGGGCGCACACCATGTCGCGGCGCCGTCCGGGGGTCAACCGGGGCCGGATGTCGCCAGAAAGAGGGAGCCGCACTTGTTTCGCCGCCGCCAACCTGCTGACGACTTCGCCTCCCGGCTCTACGAGCGCACCGCCGCGCGGGCGCGCGCGCCCGAGCTGTTCGAGGGGTGCGGCATTCCCGATACACTCGATGGCCGGTTCGACGCACTCGCGTTGCATGCCGCGCTGGTGATCGATCGCCTGCATCGCGAGCCGGATGGCCCGGCCCTGGCGCAGGCCTTCTTCGACGTCATGTTCCGTCACCTCGATCTCACCTTGCGCGAGATCGGCGTCCAGGATCTGGGCGTCGGTCGGCGCATCAAGATCATGGCCGAGGGCTTCCAGGGCCGGGCGCTGGCCTACCGGGAAGCCTTGGTGGGCGGCCCGCTGCCGCTGGCGGAGGTCTTGCGCCGCAATGCTTATGGCGGTAGGCCGCCTGCCGACGCAGACAAGGTCGCCCGATTGGAGGCGCATGTTCGCTTCGAGGCCGAGCGGCTCGCCCGCACGGTCCGCAACGACCTGATAAAATAGATAAAGAACATGCCGCAAGTACCTAAAAAAGAAGAAAAATCGGAAATAGAGCGCATTGTCGACGTTGATCGCATGGGACCGGCCGGCACGGCCTTGGAGATCAGCGCCAGCGACAGCGAGCGCTCGGCGCTGGCCAAGCGGTTCGGCTTCCTCGACTTGCCGGCTTTGTCGGCGCGGGTGACCGTCGACCAGCGGGGCGGCGGGCAGGTCGTGGTCGAGGGCCGGTTGCGCGGCAGGATCGTGCAGGCCTGCATCCTGACCCTCGATCCGGTGATCCAGGACCTCGATGAGGCTTTCCGCGTGGTCTTCAAGCAGGGCCTGGCCGAGGAACGCGACCCCGAAAGCGGCGAGGCGCTGGTGAGCGCCCAGGCCGACGCGCCCGAGCCGCTGCCCGGAAACCTGCTCGATGTCGGCGAAATCGTCGCCGAGCAGCTGTCGCTGGCGGCCGATCCCTATCCGCGCAAGCACGGGGTGAAGCTCGAAGACGTCTTGCCCAAGCCGCGCAAGGATGGCCGCCATGGCCGGCACGAGCCCCGTCGGCACCCTTTCGCCGGATTGGCGGCGCTCCGCGACAAGCCGCGCCGCGACCGGTAAATTGTTGCGGCGGCGTAACGTTTTGGCTAGAGAAGTCGGCCCGCCGCGCCTAGGAAGCGCGGCCTAGCTATTTTGGGGACAGGCTTTGCCGCCCCGTTCTGGAGATCGTCATGGCTGTACCCAAGAAGAAGGTTTCGAAGTCGCGCCGCAATATGCGCCGGTCGCATCACGGCTTGCCGACGATGGCCCACATCGAGTGCAAGAACTGCGGCGAGCTCAAGCGGCCGCACATGATCTGCTCGCACTGCGGCTACTACCGCGAGGACATGCCGGTGCTGGCCGACGCATCGGCCGAGAAGTAGCGCAACCAAGCGCCGGCGATGCGCTGGCTGCGGGTGGGGTCGGTTTTCCATGAAGGCGGGTAAAGTCGTCCTGGCGCTCGACGGGATGGGCGGCGACCACGCCCCTGGCGTCGTGGTCAACGGCGCCGACATCGCCCGGGTCCGCTACCCGGACACAAGCTACCTGCTGTTCGGCGATCCGGCGACGCTCAAGCCGCTGGTCGACAGGCGCAAGGGGCTCGCGGCCGCCGTCGAGATCGTCGCGGCGGCCGAGGCGGTCAGCGCCGACGACAAGCCGTCCTTCGCGTTGCGCCGCCGCCGCCAGTCGAGCATGTGGCTGGCCTGCCAGGCGGCCGCCGACGGCAATGCCGACACGGTGGTCTCGGCCGGCAACACCGGCGCGCTGCTGGCGATCTCGATGTTCGCGATGCGCATGCTCGAGGGCGCGCATCGGCCGGCGCTGGCATCGTTCCTGCCGACCTCGCGCGGCGAGACGGTGATGCTCGATCTCGGCGCCAACCTCGAATGCGACGCCGACAATCTCGCCGAGTTCGCGGTCATGGGCAGCGTGTTCGCCCAGGTGCTGCTCGGCCTCGACGCGCCAAAGGTCGGGTTGCTGAACGTCGGATCGGAGGAGCTGAAAGGCCACGACGAACTGCGCCAGGCCGCCGCTTGGCTGCGCCGCGACGGTGCGCCGGTCAATTTCCACGGCTTCATCGAAGGCAACGACATCGGCGCCGGCGTAGTCGACGTCGTGGTGGCCGACGGCTTCACCGGCAACGTTGCGCTGAAGTCGATCGAGGGCACGGCGAAGCTCTACACCGGGTTCGTACGCGACGCCTTCCGGACCTCGACCTTCGCCAAGATCGGCTATTTGTTCGCCGCCGGCGCCTGGGTCAAGCTGCGCAAGCGCGTCGATCCCCGGCGCTACAACGGCGGCGTCTTCCTGGGCCTCGACGGCGTCTGTGTGAAGAGCCACGGCGGCACCGACGATCTGGGCTTCGCCTATGCGATCGGCGTGGCGCGCGACCTGGTGCGCTACGAGTACAGGAACAAGCTGGTCGAGGGGCTGGCCAGGCTGCGCCAGGTGACCTCGGCACCGGAGAAACCGGAAGAGGTGGTCGGGGCAAGCGGAGGCACCGCGTGATCCGTTCCGTCATCCAGGGCTGCGGCGCCTATCTGCCGGACCGGATCCTCACCAACGCCGATCTGGCAAAGACGGTGGACACATCGGACGAGTGGATTCAGCAGCGCACCGGCATCCGCCAGCGCCACATCGCGGCCGAGGGCGAGTTCACCTCGCACCTCGCGCTCAAGGCGGCGCAGCGGGCGCTCGACGCCGCGGGCGTGACGGCGGGCGATCTCGACCTGATCGTGCTCGCCACGGCGACGCCCGACGAGACTTTTCCTGCGACGGCGACGCGCGTGCAGGCGGCGCTCGGCATGACGCGCGGCTCGGCGTTCGACGTCCAGGCGGTGTGCGCCGGCTTCGTCTACGGCCTGTCGGTCGCTGACAGCATGGTCAAGGCCGGCCTCGCCTCGACTCACGCATCCTCGACTGGAAGGACCGCGGCACCTGCGTCCTGTTCGGCGACGGCGCCGGTGCAGTCGTGCTCAAGGCCGAGCAGGGGCAGGGCACGTCGCATGACCGCGGCGTGCTCGCCCATGCGCTGCATTCCGACGGCCGCCAGCACGACATCCTCTACGTCGATGGCGGACCGTCCTCGACCCGCACCACCGGGCTGCTGCGCATGGAAGGCAAAGAGGTCTTCAAGCACGCCGTCGTCAACATGGCGGCTGTCGTCGGCGAGGTGCTGGAGAAGGCAGGGCTGACGGCCAAGGACATCGACTGGCTGGTGCCGCACCAAGCCAACAAGCGAATCATCGACGGCACCGGCCGCAAGCTCGGCCTGCCGCCCGAGCGGGTCGTGGTGACTGTGGACAAGCACGCCAACACCTCGGCCGCATCGATTCCGCTGGCCCTGGAAGCGGCGGTCAGCGACGGCCGGATCAAGCGCGGCGACCTGCTTTTGCTGGAGGGGATTGGCGGCGGGCTGGCCTGGGGAGCCTCGCTCGTCCGCTGGTAGTGGTCCCAGCCTGATACAAAATTCAGGGAAATCCTCTATCCCCCTGATATTGACCGCTTTCCGGTCTGAGAGTAAGCATGAAGTCGGGGGAAGGAAGGGTGCCGGATGGAAGGCCG
>VBAF01000068.1:0-1274 GCA_005884705.1 Alphaproteobacteria bacterium | reverse complement strand
TCGCAACGAGTCCAGCGACCTTGTCGAGACGATTCTCGCTGAAGTCGTCGAGGCTTTGGCGCGTGGGGAATCGGTGAAGATCTCCTCGTTCGGGAGCTTCACGGTCCGCGACAAGGGCCAGCGTATTGGCCGAAATCCGAAGACGGGACAGGAAGTGCCAATCCTGCCCCGACGCGTCCTTGTCTTCCGGGCGTCGAACGTCCTGAAATCGTTGATCAATGGGACGGCGGACGAAACTGGCAAGGGGTCGTTGGGGTAACGTGGGGGATTTGACATGGCTGTAGCAGCACAGACCGTCGATCGGCGCGTTGTAGAGAAATCGGCTCAGGCTTTCCGCACCATCAGCGAGGTCGCGGCCGAGTTGGATGTTCCGCAGCACGTCCTGAGGTTCTGGGAAAGCAAGTTCAACCAGGTGCGGCCGCTCAAGCGCGGCGGCGGCCGGCGGTATTATCGGCCGGAGGACATCGACCTTCTGCGCCGCATCCGCACGCTGCTGTATGAGGACGGCTACACCATCAAGGGCGTGCAGCGCCTGTTGAAGGAAGGCCGGGGTCGCCTGCCGCAGCAGCGGCTCGATATCGCCGCCGAGAGCGCGCTTGAGAGCCTGCGCATCGTATCGGCGCGCGCCGAAGCGATGGCCGGCGGCCAGCGCCCGATGCCGCGCAGCGGCCCGCAGCCCGCTACCAATACGCCGCGCGCGGCGATGCTCGACCTGCACAAGCGTCGCGAGATCGAGACCGTGCTGGAGGACCTCGAACAGGCGCTCACGCAACTGCGCACGACGTTGAAGCAGCAGAACTAGACGTCGACCAGTTTCTCCCGCTCAATGAGTGGGAGTCCCAATCCATCGGCGACACCAGATCAGGTGGTTATCGGAGAACAATCCGATAATCACCTGATTTAAATTGGGTTTTTGCCAAATCGGCGTATCCTGATCTTGAGGGGCTTGTGCAACTAGGCATCGTCAAGGGGGACGCGCCGTGCTTGCTGATCAGGAAAAAACGCTGTTGCCGCGGGGTTCGGCGCTTCGCGCGCTGAACGACAATGACGCGGCCGACATTCAGCCGTCGCTGCCGGAGCTGTTCTACCTGCGGCGCGGGCTGAGCCAGCCTGCCGGCAAGCTGCCGCTGTTCGATCTCGACGGCCAATCGATTGCGCCGGAAGTCGTGCAGGCCTGTCTCGACCGCGGCTGGGCCGAGCCGTGGTTCAACAATCCTCTGAAGCCGGACTGGCTGGTCTGCAAGCTCACCGATTCTGGTCGGCGGCTGGCGGCG
>VBAF01000589.1:2230-4239 GCA_005884705.1 Alphaproteobacteria bacterium | reverse complement strand
TGGTTAACGCAGGAACGGCCAAGGCGCTGGGCCTCACCATCCCGCCGTCGATCCTCGCCCGCGCCGACGAAGTGATTGAATAGGAGGAGCGTCGAGGTCTGCTTAGGGTCACTTTCGGCCCTGATGCGAAGTCTTGCCTGAGACCGAAATGCGCCCAAGAGCGGACATCACCAAGCTTCCGAATTTATGAGTACACGCCCTAGAACGGCCACCAGCTCTTCTTGTGGAGCTCCTTGCTGGTCTGCAGGCCGCCGATCGGCACCGGCGGCGGTAATTCGACGTCGCGCCAGCCGCCGCCGAGCGCCGTCACCAGGGAGGCGCTGGCGATCAGGCGGCTCTGGCGCACGGCGAGCACGGTGAGCTCGTTCTGGAGTGCCGCGGTCTGGGTCGTGATCACCGTCGTATAGGGCACGGTGCCGGCACGGTACTGGTTGAGCGCCAGCCGCTCGGCGTCGCGCGCGGCGGCGAGCGCCAGACGCTGCACCTCCTCCTGCTGCTCCAGGATGCGCTGCTGGGCGAGCGCATCCTCGACCTGCTGGAAGGCGGCGAGCACGGTCTGGCGATAGGTCGCGACCGTCTTGTCGTAGTTGGCCCGTGCACCCTCGACCTGGGCGGCGCGGCTGCCGCCGTCGATCGCCGTGCCGGCGAGCTGGGGCCCGACCGACCACACCATGCTGGCCAACTGGAACAAGGTCGACAGCATGGTGCTGGCGAAGTTGAGGCCGGCGTTGAGCGTGATGTCCGGATAGTAGGCCGCCACCGCGACGCCGATCTGGGCGTTGGCCGCCTGCATCTGCCGCTCGGCCGATGCGATGTCGGGCCGCCGTTCGAGCAGCGCCGACGGCAGGCCGGCATCGACCGTCGGCACGTCCTTCGGCGGCGGCGCCACGGCAACGCTGACCTCGGCCGGCGCGCGGCCGATCTGGATGGCGATCGCATGCTCGAACTGGGCGCGGTTGACGCCCTCGGCGACGAGCTGCGCGCGGGTCTGCTCGTACTGGGTCTGCGCCTGGGCGAGGTCGACGCGCGACACGGTGCCGGCGTTGAACTGGTTGCGCACGATCTCGAGCGCCCGGCCAAAGGCGGCGACCGATTCCTCCAACACCCGCTTGCGGGCGTCGGAGATGCGCAGCGAGAAGTAGTTGGTGATCAGGGTCGACTGCGCCGACAGCCGCGCCGACATCAGGTCGGCGGCGCTCGCCTGCGCAGCCGCCGAATCGCTTTCGATGGTGCGGCGGATGCGGCCCCACACGTCGATCTCCCAGGTCAGCGTGCCGCCGACCGAGAACTGCGCCGTCGAGCCGCCGAGGGAGACCGTCGCCGTCGAGCTTCCGGTGCGCCCGCTCTGCTGCTGCGCCGAGCCGCTGTAGCCGATGGTCGGATAGAGCGCCGATTGGCTCTGGCGGACCAGCGCCACGGCCTGGCGATAGGCCGCCTCGGCAATCCTGAGATTCTGGTTGGAGACGTCGACCTGTGCGGCGAGCTGGTCGAGCGCCGGATCGCCGTACATGCTCCACCACTTGCCGCGGTCGATCGCATCGCGCGGGATCGCCGGCCGGAAGTACGAATCGTCGGTTTCCTTGAACGCGGCCGTCGGCGGCGTCGCCGGCGGCGGCCGCTCGTAGTCTGGCCCGACCAGGCCGCAACCGGACAACAACGCCGTCAGGACCAGAACGCCAATATGCCTCACGCCCTCGCCTCCAGCCCGCCCATGGCGCGCGCCAGCCGGCTGTGCTGGTCGCGGTCGCGGCGGCGGAAGCGATCGAGATAGATGTAAACCACCGGCGTTGTGTAAAGAGTCAGGACCTGGCTGACCAGCAGGCCGCCGATGATCGAGATGCCGAGCGGCTGGCGCAGCTCGGCGCCGTCGCCGAAGCCCAGCGCCAGCGGCAGCGCGCCCAGCATCGCCGCCATGGTGGTCATCAGGATCGGCCGGAAGCGCAGCAGGCAGGCATGGTAGATCGCCTCGCGCGGCTCGAGGTCGCCGGCCCGCTCGCGCTCCAGCGCCA
>VBAF01000589.1:1682-2147 GCA_005884705.1 Alphaproteobacteria bacterium | reverse complement strand
CTGCAGCGCCAGCAGCGCGCCGATGCCGGCCGACGGCAGGGTCGACAGGATCGTGATCGGGTGGATGTAGCTCTCGTACAGGATGCCGAGCACGATGTAGATCGCCGCCAGCGCGGCCAGCACCACCAGAAGCTGGCTGTCGAGCGATTGCTGGAAGGCGCGCGCGGTGCCCTGGAAGGAGCCGTGGATGGTGGCCGGCACGCCGATGTCGCGCATGGTGCCGTTCACGAAGGCCACCGCGTCGCTGAGCGTCTTGCCGACGACGAGGTTGAACGAGATCGTGCTGGCGACGAACAGGCCCTGGTGGTTGACGCCGAGCGGCGTGGTGCCGAACGCGTAGTTGGTGACGGCCGACAGCGGGATCATGGTCTCGGCCGCGGTGCTGACGGCGGCGCCGGTCGAGGCGCTGCCGCGGCCGCTGACGGCGATGGCGTTGGTGCGCTGGTTGCGCACCGCCTGGCTGGG
>VBAF01000589.1:0-1666 GCA_005884705.1 Alphaproteobacteria bacterium | reverse complement strand
CGGTGAGCTGCGCCGTCGTCGGCGTGGTCGTGGCGGGCGTTTGGCTGACCACGCCCGCCGTCCCCTGGGCGCCGCTGACCGCGCCGCCCGAGGTGCTGACATAGATGTCGTTCAGCGACTCGGGGTTCTCCCAGTAGTCGGGATGGACTTCCATCACGACATGGTACTGGTTCAGCGCGTTGTAGATGGTCGAGACCTGGCGCTGGCCGAACGCATCGTAGAGCGTCGCCGAGATGGTGCGCGACGAGACGCCGAGCCGTGCCGCGGCGTCGCGGTCGATCGTCAGGTTGACCTGCAGGCCGCGCTGCTGCTGGTCGGAATCGACGTCGGTGATGACCGAGGTGTCGCGTTGCAGCGCCTCGACCAGCTTGGGCCCCCAGGCATAGAGATCGGGCAGCGAATCGCTCTGCAGGGTGAACTGGTACTGCGAGTTGCCCTGGCGGCCGCCGACCCGGATGTCCTGCGTCGCCTGCAGGAAGACGTTGGCGCCCGGCACCTGAGCGAGCTTGGGCCTGAGGCGCGCGATCACCCGGTCGGCGCTGTCCCGGCGCTCGCTCAGCGGCTTCAGCGTGGCGAACAGGAAGCCCGAGTTGGTCTGGAAGCCGCCGGTGAAGCCGACCACGTTCTCGACCGCCGGATCGTCGCGGATGATGCGCACGAAGTCGCGGAATTTCCGCCGCATCGACTGGAACGAGATGCTCTGGTCGGCGCGGATGCCGCCGATGATGCGGCCGGTGTCCTGCTGCGGGAAGAAGCCCTTGGGGATCTCGACGTACAGGAAGATGTTGAGGATGATCGTGCCGAGGAAGACGAGCATGGTGAGCCGCGGATGGCGCAGCACGACGCGGAGCGTGCGGGCATAGCCGTTCTGCACCGCGTCGAAGGCCCGCTCGCTCGCCCGCGCCAGTCGGCCCGGCGGCTTCTCCGCCTCGCCGCCTTCCTCGCCGGGCCGGTGCGGCCGCTTGAGGATGTAGGCGCACATCATCGGCGTGGTGGTCAGCGAAATCACCATCGAGATCAGGATGGCGATCGACAGCGTCACCGCGAACTCGCGAAACAGCCGGCCGACGATGCCGCCCATCAGCAGGATCGGGATGAACACTGCGATCAGCGACAGGCTCATCGAGACGACGGTGAAGCCGACCTCGCGCGCGCCGAGCAGCGCCGCCTCCAGGCGCGGCATGCCGTTCTCGATGTGGCGCTGGATGTTCTCCAGCACGATGATGGCGTCGTCGACCACGAAGCCGGCCGCGATGGTCATCGCCATCAGCGACAGGTTGTTGAGGCTGTAGCCCATCAGGTACATGACGCCGAAGGTGCCGACCAGCGACACCGGCACCGCGACCGACGGCACCAAGCCGGCGCGCACCGAGCGCAGGAAGGCGAAGGTCACCAGCACGACCAGGATGACGCTGATGGTGAGCGCGCGCTCGACCTCCTTCAGCGAGGCGCGGATCGTCACCGTGCGGTCCGATGCCACCATCACGTCGACATCGTTGGGCAGCGCCGCCTGCAGATCGGGCAACAGCGCCTTCACCTCGTCGACCTTCTCGATGATGTTGGCGTTGGGCTGCAGGTAGATGATGACCAGCACCGAGCGCCTGCCGTTGGCCTGGCCTTCGTTGCGGATGTCCTCGGTGGAATCGATCACCTCGGCGACGTCGGA
>VBAF01000067.1 GCA_005884705.1 Alphaproteobacteria bacterium | reverse complement strand
ATGGCCGCGACCGACCGGGTCTATGTCATGCGCCAGGGCCGCATGGTGGCTGAGCGGCGCACGGCCGAGACCGATCCCGAGGAACTGGCCGAGCTGATGGTCGGCCGCAAGGTCCGCTTCCGGCTCGACAAGGCGCCGCCGCATCGCGGCGAGGTGCGGCTCAAGGCCGAGCATCTCGGCCTGGTCGACCGGCGCGGCGTGCGGCTGCTCGACGATATCAGCCTCGAATTGCGCGCTGGCGAGATCGTCGGCATCGCCGGTGTCTCCGGCAACGGCCAGACCGAGCTTCTGCAGGTGCTGGCGGGCATCCGTCCGCCATCGAGCGGTACGCTCACCGTCTGCGGCCGGGTCATCGACCCCTTGCATCCCGGCGATCCCGCAGAGATGCGCGACCTCGGGCTCGCCCATGTTCCCGAAGACCGCCAGCGCCAGGGCATGGTGGCGGCGTTCCGCGCCGCCGAGACCTCGATCCTGGGCTATCACGAGCAGCATCAGTTCAGTCATCACGGCCTGTTGCGCGGCCCGGCGGTGGGCGCGCATTGCGCCACGCTGATGGAGCGCTTCGACGTGCGGCCGCGGGTGCCCGGCCTGCGCTCCTCGAGCTTCTCCGGCGGAAACCAGCAGAAGCTGGTGCTGGCGCGCGAGATGGCGCAAGAACCCAAGGTGCTGCTGGTCGGCCAGCCGACCCGCGGCGTCGATATCGGCGCCATCGAGTTCATCCATCGCGAGCTGGTCAAGAGCCGCGACGCCGGCTGCGCCGTGCTGGTCGTGTCGGTCGAGCTGGAGGAGATCCTGTCGCTTGCCGACCGCATCCTGGTGATGTTCGGCGGCCGCATCGTCGGCGAGGTCGAGGCCGGCGCCGACGAACGCACGCTCGGCATGATGATGGCGGGAGCGAAGGCCGCGTGAAGGCCGTGCGCCGACCGCTGCCCGGCCCATTGCCAGTATGGGCCGACATCATCCTGCTGCCGCTGGTCAACGTCGCACTCGCCTTCGTGATGGTCGGCATCATCGTGCGCGTCATCGGCGCCGATCCGTTGCATGCGCTCGAGCTGCTGGTCGTGGGCGCGCTCGGTTCGTCTGAATCGATCGGCTACACGCTTTACTACGCCACCAACTTCATCTTCACCGGGCTCGCCGTGGCGGTCGCCTTCCATGCTGGGCTGTTCAACATCGGTGGCGAGGGGCAGGCCTATCTCGGCGGCCTGGGTTGCGGCCTCGCCATTCTCGCGCTCGACCGCTACCTGCCGGCCTGGGCGATGATCCCGATCGCGATCGCCACCGCTGCCTTGTTCGGCGCGGCTTGGGCGGCGGTGCCGGCGTGGTTGCAGGCCTGGCGCGGCAGCCACATCGTCATCACGACCATCATGTTCAATTTCATCGCCTCGGCGCTGATGGTCTATCTCCTCGTCAACGTCATGAACCAGCCGGGCAACATGGCGCCGGAGACGCGCACCTTCGCGGCCAATCGAGCCGTCCTCCTTTCTGCCGGCGATGCATGGCACGGCGCTCAACCTGTCGCTCGTGCTGTCGCTCGCCTGCTGCTTCGCCGTCTGGGTGTTCCTGTGGCACACGCCGTGGGGCTATGCGCTGCGCAGCATGGGGCACAATCCTGAGGCTGCGGTCTATGCCGGCACCGACCTGCGCCGCATGACCATGCTGGCGATGTGCATCAGCGGCGCGCTGGCGGGCTTCGTCGGCGTCAACGAGCTGATGGGCGTGCACCATCGCATCGTACTCGATTTTCCAGCGGGTTACGGCTTCGCTGGCATTGCGGTGGCGCTGATGGGCCGCAATCATCCCTTGGGTATTGTGCTGGCGGCCCTGCTGTTCGGCGCGCTGCAGCAGGGTGGCGCCGAGCTCGCCTTCGACATCCCCACCATCACCCGCGAGATGGTGGTGGTGATCCAGGGGCTGGTGATCCTGTTCTCCGGCGCGCTGGTGCAGTTGCCGCGGCCGTGGCTGCAGGCGTTGTTTTCGCCGAGGCGCCCCTCATGAGCCGGGCGTGATGGACGATCCGCTCGCCCTCCTGTTCCTTACCGCTGCCGCGACGCTCCGGGTCGCGACGCCGCTGATCCTGTGCGCCATGGGCGGCCTGTTCTCCGAACGCAGCGGCATCATCGACGTTGGCCTCGAGGGCAAGATGCTGATGGCCGCCTTCTTCGCCGCGGCGGTGGCGGCCGTCACGCACTCGGCGTGGTGGGGCGTCGCCGCCGGCATCGCCGCGGCCGAGGTGCTCGCGCTGCTGCACGGGCTGGCCTGCATCACCTATCGCGGCAACCAAGTGGTGAGCGGCGTCGCCATCAACATCATCGCCGCCGGCCTCACCATCGTCTGGGGCAATGCCTGGTTCCAGCGTGGCGGGCAGACGCCGGCGCTGGAGGGCGGCGAGCGCCTGCTGCCGCTGTTCTTCCCGCGCGCCGGCGACAATATCCTGGTCTATGTCGCCCTTGTCGCGGTGCCACTCACCTGGTGGATCGTGACGCGCACCCGCTTCGGCCTGCGCCTGCGCGCCGTCGGCGAGATGCCGCTGGCGGTCGATACCGCCGGCATCTCGGTCCCCTGGCTGCGCTATCGCGCCGTCCTGATCTGCGGCCTGTTCACCGGGCTGGCCGGCGCCTACATCGCGATCGCCCAGAATGCTGGCTTCAGCCGCGACATGACGGCGGGCCAGGGCTTCATTGCGCTGGCCGCCGTGATCTTCGGCAAGTGGCGGCCGTTCCCCGCGCTCGGCGCCTGCCTGATGTTCGGCCTGCTCGATGCCGTCGCCATCCGCCTGCAGGGCGTGCGCCTGCCCGGCCTCGGCGAGGTGCCGGTGCAGCTCATCCAGGCTTTGCCCTATCTTCTCACGGTGTTCCTGCTGGCCGGCTTCATCGGCCGCGCCGTCGCGCCCAAGGCGATCGGCGTGCCCTACGAAAAGGAGCATTGAGATGGACGATCTTGTACGGTTGGCTCGCACCATGATGGTCCGTGCCTATGCGCCCTACTCGAAGTTCCACGTCGGCGCCGCGGTGCGCGACGAGGATGGCGGCATCCATGGCGGCTGCAACGTCGAGAACGCCGCCTTTCCGGAGGGGCTTTGCGCCGAAGCGGGCGCCATCGCCGCCCTCGTCGCCGCCGGCAAGCGGCGCGTGCTGGAGTGCGCGGTGATCGGCTCCGGCCCCGAGATCGTCACGCCCTGTGGCGGCTGCCGGCAGAAGCTTCGCGAGTTCGCGACCGACGACCTGAAGATCCATCTTTGCGGCCCCGACGGCGTGCACCGCACCGTTACGCTCGGCTCGCTCTTCCCGATGTCCTTCGGCCCGCACCACCTCGCATGAGCCTGATCGACTCCATCGCTGCCAAGGTGCCGGGCTTCAGGCCCAAGGTCGCGGTCGTGCTCGGCACCGGCCTCGGCAGCTTCGCCGAGGAGGTCGAGCCGGTCGCCGACATTCCTTACGCCGAGCTGCCGGGATTCCCGCAGCCGACGGTGCGAGGCCATGCTGGCCAGCTGCGGCTCGGCCGGATCGGTGCCCTGCCGGTCGCCGTGCTGCGCGGCCGCACCCACTACTACGAGTCCGGCAAGGCCGACGGCATGCGCCTGCCGATCGAGACCCTGGCGGCGCTGGGCTGCGAGACGGTGGTGCTGACCAACGCCGCCGGCAGCCTGCGCATGGACATGCCGCCCGGCGGACTGATGGCCATCGCCGACCACATCAACTTCACCGGCGTCAATCCGCTGTTCGGGCACCCTCAGCGGCGCTTCGTCGACATGGTCGATACGTACGATCCCGTGCTGCTGCAGCGGCTGGTCGCGGCGGCGAAGGCGCTCGGCATCGTCTGCCACACCGGCGTCTACATCTGGTTCTGTGGCCCCAGCTTCGAGACGCCGGCGGAGATCCGGGCGGCCCGGACACTGGGCGCCGATGCCGTCGGCATGTCGACTGCACCTGAGGCGATCGTGGCGCGCCATGCCGGGATGAAGGTTGTCGGCCTCTCGGTGATGACCAATTACGCGGCCGGTATGGTGCCGGGCGGCATCGGCCACGAGCAGACCATCTCGGTGGCGAACGCCGCCTCGCAGGACGTGAGGCGGCTGTTGCGGGCCTTCCTCGAAGGCTACTCTTGAGCGCATGCTGCCGCAGGAGATCATCCGCAAGAAGCGTGACGGCCAGGAGCTTTCGAACGAGGAGATTGCCTTCATCGCCCGCGGCATCACCAACTCGAGCTTGAGCGAGGGCCAGGTCGCCGCCTTTGCCATGGCGGTGTTCTTCCGCGGCATGACCACGGCCGAGCGGGTAGCGATGACCCTGGGGCTCGTGCGCTCCGGCGTGACGCTCGACTGGAACGACCTCGAGCTGCCCGGCCCGATCATCGACAAGCATTCGAGCGGCGGCGTCGGCGACAAGGTGAGCCTGATGCTGGCGCCGATCGTCGCCGCCTGTGGCGCCTTCGTGCCAATGATCTCGGGTCGTGGGCTCGGCCATACCGGCGGCACGCTCGACAAGCTCTCGGCGATCTCGGGCTACGAGACCCAGCCCGACATCGCGACCTTTCGCCGGGTCGTGCGCGAGGTCGGCTGCGCCATCATCGGCCAGACCGACGATCTCGCGCCGGCGGACCGCCGGCTCTACGGCGTGCGCGACGTCACGGCGACCGTCGAATGAGCTCGATCCTGTCCAAGAAGATCGCCGCCGGTCTCGATGGGCTGGTGATGGACGTGAAATGCGGTTCGGGCGCCTTCTGCGACACCGAGGTAATGGCGCGTGACCTGGCCGAAAGCCTGGTCGCCGTCGCCAACCGTGCCGGCCTTTCCACCGCGGCCCTGATCACCGACATGGACCGCGTGCTGGGCCGCGAGGTCGGCAATGCGCTGGAGGTGATGGAGGCCGTTGCCTACCTTAAGGGCGAGGGCTCGCGCGATGGGCGCCTGCACGAGGTGGTGATGGCGCTGGCGGGCGAGATGCTGGCGCTGGGCGACTTGGCACCGAGCATCGCCGCCGGCCGGGCGCGCGCCGAGGCCGCGCTGGAAGACGGCCGGGCGGCCGAGAAGTTCGCCCGGATGGTGTCAGCGCTGGGCGGTCCAGACGATTTCCTCGAACATCCCGGGCGGTATCTGGCCCGCGCGCCGGTCATCAGGCGCTGCACGGTCGAGCGACCCGGCCATGTCGTCGGCATGAACTCCCGCGAGATCGGCATCGCCGTGGTCGGTCTGGGCGGCGGCCGCGCCCATGCCGACGACGCGATCGATGCCTCGGTGGGCCTGAGCGAGATGATCGAAGTCGGTGCCGAGGTGCGCACCGGCAGCCCGTTGTGCCTCGTCCATGCCGCCAGCGAAGCCGATGCCGACCAAGCGATCGCCGTGGTGCGCCGAGCGATTCGTATCGGCAGCCCGGCACCGCCGCCCAAGCCGGTCGTGATCGACCGGATTGTCGCATGAACGCCGACTACGAGCGCGACGGTTTCCTGGTTCTGCCGAACTTCCTGTCGGCCGCTGACTGCGACGCGCTACAGGCGCGGGCGGCGGAGCTGGGCGGGGGCGCCGATCCTGGGTCGGCGCGCACGCTCTTCTCCACTCGCGACCAAGGCCATGCGCGAAACCGCTACTTCCTCGACTCGGGTGGCACCATCCGTTTCTTTTTCGAGGAGGAGGCGCCGGAGCAGCTCAACAAGATCGGCCATGCGCTGCACGATCTCGATCCGGTGTTCGATCGCGTGTCCCGCCAGCCTGAATTCGCCGCGCTCGCGCATGGGCTCGGCCTGGTCGAGCCGCTGCTGGTGCAGTCGATGTACATCTTCAAGCAACCTGGCATCGGCGGCGAGGTCGACTGGCACCAAGATGCGACGTTCCTGCACACCACGCCGGTCACCGTCACCGGCTTCTGGGTCGCGCTCGACGATGCCGACCGCGACAATGGCTGCCTGCTGGCGTTGGCGGGCGCCCATCGCGGGGCCCTGCGCCAGCGCTTCCGCCGTATCGGTGAGACGACAGTGATGGAGGACGTCGATCCGACGCCGTGGCCCGAGATCGAGCCGACGCCGATCGAGGTTCGCCGCGGAACGCTGGTGGTGCTGCACGGCCTTTTGCCGCATGCCAGCAGCGCCAATCGCTCGTCGCGACCGCGGCACGCCTACGTCCTGCATCTGATCGACGGCCACGCCGCGTATAGTGCCGACAACTGGCTGCAACGACCGGACTTTCCGCTGAGAGGTTTTTCGTGATTCCCAAGGCCGAGCTGCATTGCCATCTCGAGGGCTCCGTGCCGCCCGTGCTCGCGCGCGAGCTGGCGGCACGCAACGGGCTCGACCTGCCGCCCGGCCTATTCGGCGTGGACGGCCACTATGTATGGAAGGATTTCCTGAGTTTCCTCGATGCCTACGACCGGGTCTGCGGCGTACTGCGCAAGCCGCGTGACTTCGGCGACATCCTCTATTCCTATCTGCAGCGCACCGCAGCCGAAGGCGCGGTCTATGTCGAGATGTTCTGCTCGCCCGAACGGCCCAAAGCGCTGGGCATTCCCTATGCCGATTGGCTGGGCGCCCTGGTCGACGCGATCGACCGCGCGCGCCGCGACTTCGGCATCGAGGCACGCATCATCACCATCTGCATCCGCCATCTCGGGCCCGACCGGGCGCTTGCACTGGTGAAGCAAATGGTGGCGGAGCCGCATCCCTATGTCGTGGCGTTCGGCATGGGCGGCGACGAGGCCAAGTTCAGCCCGGCCGATTTCGCGCCGGCCTACCGGCTGGCGCACGACAAGGGCTATGGCTGCACCATCCATGCCGGCGAGGTGCTGGGGCCGGAAAGCGTGTGGGCGGCGATCCGCGACTTGCCCGTAACCAGGATCGGTCATGGTGTGCGGTCGATCGAGGATCCGGCGCTGATCGAGGAGCTGGCGCGGCGCGGTATTGCCCTCGAGGTCTGTCCGGGCAGCAATGTCGCGCTCGGCCTATCCCAATCGCAAGGCGCATCCGCTGCATCGCTTGATCGCGGCGGGCGTGCGCGTCACCCTGAATGCCGACGACCCGCCTTTCTTTCACACGACGCTGGGGGCGGAATACGACGCGGCGGCGCTGGACGAGGCGCAACTGAGGCAGATCACGCGGACGGCGATCGACGTGTCGTTCGCCGACCAGGCGCTCAAGGCAAAGCTGTTGAAGGGGGAAGCAGCATGACCATCGCAAGAGCTCTGGCGCTCGGCGCCATCACCATCATGCTGGGCGCCGGGACGACCCGAGCCCAGGACCCGCAACCCAGCGACCTGCTGCTCGGCACGCTGTGGAACCAGCGCTCGGTCGAATACAAGGGCAACGCGCTCACGGTCTATGCCCTGGCGAAGATCCGGCTCGACCAGGCGCTGGCCGACAAAAGCTGGACGGCGGCGCCGGGCGAGCAAAAAGGCGACTACCAGAGCCTGCCGCCCGCGGTGGTGCTCGACGTCGACGAGACGCTGCTCGACAACTCGCTCTATCAGGTGTGGATGCTGAAGAACAACCAGACCTTCAGCACCAAGACGTGGAACGAATTCTGTGCCGCCCAGGTGTCGCGCGCGATTCCCGGCGCGGTCGAGTTCACCAAGCTCGCCGACTCCAAGGGCGTTAAGGTCTTCTACGTCAGCAACCGCGGCGCCGAGACCGAGAAGGACACGCGCGCCAACATGGAGAAGCTCGGCTTCCCGATGGGCGGCAACGTCGACACTTTCCTGATGCAGAACGAGAAGCCGGACTGGGGCAGCGCCAAGAGCACGCGGCGGGCGGCAATCGCCAAGGACTATCGCATCCTGCTGAACTTCGGCGACAATTTCGGCGACTTCGACGACCGTTATCGCCTGAACGAAGCCGAGCGCCAGAAGGCCTTCGAGGAGAACAGGGAGCGCTGGGGCCGCGAATGGCTGGTGATCGCCAATCCGACCTACGGCTCGTTCGACACGGCGCCCTACGGCAGCGACCAAGGCCAAGTGGGACGTGCTGGAGAGCTGGGTCGGGCCGAAGTGACGAAGTCGACGTCGCTCGGGGCAACGAGCCTCAGATCGCCGCTTCGCTCTCGGCATCGAACAGGTGCAGGCGCTCGGGCTTGAGGGCCATCCGCAGCTGGTCGTGGGCGCGCACCTTCACGGTGGGCTCGACGCTGGCCACCATCAGAGCCGGCCCGGCGCGCATGTCGAGCAGGATCTCCGAGCCCAGCTGCTCGACGACCTCCACGATGGCCTCGAAGCAATGGCCCGCCGAATCGGCGGCGGTCGCGATATGGATGTCCTCGGGCCGGATGCCGAGCGTGGCCTTGCGGCCGACCTTGGCGCGCGCGCGCGCGGCCAGCGCGTCGGGCAGGGCGATGCGAAGGCCAGTGGCCTCGGCAACTGGGTGGCCGCCATTCTCCACCAGCGTCACGTCGGCGAAGTTCATGGCGGGCGAGCCGATGAAGCCCGCGACGAAGCGGTTGGCCGGCGTGTTGTAGAGCTCGAGCGGCTCGCCGACCTGCTGGACCACGCCGTCCTTCATCACGACGACGCGGTCGCCCAGGGTCATCGCCTCGACCTGGTCGTGGGTGACGTAGATCGAGGTGACGGCCAGCCGTTCATGCAGCTTCTTGAGCTCGACCCGCATCTGCACGCGCAGCTTGGCATCGAGGTTCGACAGCGGCTCGTCGAACAGGAAGACCGCCGGATCGCGCACGATGGCGCGGCCGAGAGCAACGCGCTGCCGTTGGCCGCCCGAGAGCTGGCGCGGCTTGCGGTGCAGCAGGCTCTCGATGCCGAGGCTCGAACTTCCGCATCTTGAGCCCGAACGCCATGTTCGAGGCGACGCTCATGTGCGGATAGAGCGCGTAGTTCTGGAACACCATGGCGATGTCGCGGTCCATCGGCGGGACCTCGTTGACCACGGTGTTGCCGATCCGGATCTCGCCGGCGGTGATGGCTTCGAGGCCGGCGATCATGCGCAGGGTCGTGGTCTTGCCGCAGCCCGACGGTCCGACGAAGACCATGAATTCCTTGTCCCGGATCTGCAGATCGACGTCCTTCACCACATGGGTGAGATCGAACTTCTTGTTGAGCTTGTGGAGGCTGACCTCGGCCATGACGCGCTACCCCTTGACCGAGCCGGTGAGGCCCGACACGTAATGTTCGACGAAGAACGAATAGACGATCGCCACGGGGATCGAGCCGAGCAGCGCGCCTGCCATCAGTGGCCCCCAGAAGAAGACGTCGCCGCGGATCAGCTCGGAGGTGACACCGACCGGTACCGTCTTCTGGTCGGGCGACGACAGGAACACCAGCGCGTAGATGAACTCGTTCCACGACAGCGTGAAGGCGATGATGCCGGACGACAGGATGCCGGGCACCGCCACCGGAATGATGATGTAGACCATCGCCTTCCAGCGCGAGGCGCCATCGATCCGCGCGCATTCCTCGAGCTCCTTCGGGATCGCCTTGAAGTAGCCCATCATCAGCCAGGTACAGAACGGGATGAGGAAGGTCGGGTAGGTGAGGATCAGCGACCACGGCGTGTCGCCGAGCTCGAAATTGCGGATGATCTGGGCCAGCGGGATGAACAGCAGCGTCTGCGGTACCAGGTAGGTGACGAAGATCACGGTGCCCAGGCTGCCGGCGTACGGGAAGTTGAGCCGGGCCAGCGCATAACCCGCCAGAACGCCGCAGAACAGCGAGATCAGGGTCGACACCATGGCGATGAACATGGTGTTGAACATCCAGCGCCCGAAATTGGTCTCTTCGAACAGGTACTGGATGTGCTCGATCGTCGGATGATTGGTCCAGAACGGCATGTAGTTGGCGGCGTTCCACGGCCGGTAGAGCTCGCCGTCCGGCCGGAAAGTCGTGATGATCATCCAGTAAAACGGGAACAGCAGCACGAAGACGAACAGGATCAGCGGGATGTTGTAGAACACCCACTTCCGCCAGAGCGCACCTTCGATCATGTCAGCGCGTCTCCACTCGGCGGATGTACAGGAGCTGCACCACCACGATGATAAGCAGGAAGGGGAACATGGCGAGCGAGATCGCCGCGCCTTCCGACAGTAGCCCGGTGCCGATGCCGAGCTGGTAGGCATAGGTGGCGAAGAGGTGCGTGGCGTTGGCCGGCCCGCCGCCGGTCATGACGTAGACGAGCTGGAAGTCGGCAAAGGTCTGGATCACCGAGAACAGCATCACGACCATGGTGACCGGCAGCAGCAGCGGCCAGGTGACGTACCAGAAGCGGTTCCACGGCCGCGCGCCGTCGATCGCGGCGGCCTCGTTCAGCTCGGGGCTGATGGTCTGCAGGCCGGCCAGCAGGCTGATCGCGAAGAACGGCACGCCGCGCCAGATATTGACCACGATGATCGAGGTCATGGCGAGGTCGGGGTCGCCCAGCCAGTTGATGCGCGCGGTGATCAAGCCGAGCTGGAACAGGGTCCAGTTGATGACGCTGAAGGTCGGGTCGAACATCCACTTCCAGGCGAAGGTCGACAGCACCGTCGGGATGATGAAGGGCAGCAGGATGAAGGCGCGGACAAGCGCCTTGCCCTTGAAGTGGCGGTTCAGCAGCATCGCCAGCCACAGGCCGAGCGCCAGCTTGAACACCGTGGTGACGGCCGTGTACCAGAAGGTGTTCCAGACCGTCGTCCGGAAGATGCTGTCGTTCCAGATCTTGACGAAATTATCCAGCCCGACGAACTCGCCGGGGATGCCGACGCGCTGGTTGGTAACCGACAGCAGCACGCCCTCGATGAAGGGATAGGCGATGAACAGGCCGAGCAGCAGCGCGGTCGGGAAGAGCAGCGCCATGGCGAGCCACCGCTCGTCCTCGAGCCGCCGCAGTCGCGGGACGGGGCGCCGGATCTCCGCGCCCGAGACTGCGGTCACTGCCATTCACGCACCCCTTTGCTACGCGCGCTCCGCCGAGCTCAGACGTAGACCTTCTTCAGCTCCGACTCGGCCCACTTGACGGATTCCTCGGCCGGCATGCCCTGCACCGCCTTGGCGTACATGTCGGTGACGATGTACTTGGAGAGGACCTCCTGGGCCTTGGCGTTCGGCGGCCCGGCGAAGCCGATCGCCTGGCCGAGCTTGGCCGCGACCTTGTAGGGCGTCATCACCGGATCGGCGTCCCACAGCTTGTCGCTCTCCCATTTCGCCGTGCACGGCGTGGCGAAGCCCTTTTGCGATTCGAAGAACTTCCGGTAGTTGGCCTCGGTGTGGAGGTACTTCAGGAATTCCTTCGCGGCGTCCTGGTTCTTCGAATACTTCATCAGCATGTTCGACTGCAGCAGATGGAAGCCGAACTGCCCCGCCGGTCCCTTGGGCAGCGGCGCATGCAGGATGTCGGTGTTGAGCGGCTTGCCCTTCTCGGTCTGGTACTGCTCGGGCTTGCGCAAGGACTCGATGTAGATCGAGGCGCCGTTCAAGGTCGCCGAGATGGTTTGCGACAGGAAGGCGCGGTTGTTGTTGGTATCGTCCCAGGCGAGGCCACCTTCGTCCATGCCGTCCTTCCACAGGCCGGTCATGAACTTCACCGATTCGATCGTCTCCTTGGTGTTGATCACCACCGTCTTGCCGTCGGCCTCGACTTCCTTGCCACCCCACGACCACAGGTAGGGATAGGTGAAGCCCGGCGCATCGCCGAACGTATGACCCAGTGTCTGGCCGAACGGCCGGCCCTTGGCCTTGAGCTTCTTGGCGAGCGCGCGGTAGTCCTCCCAGTTGTCGGGGAACTTGGTGGCGCCGGCTTCCTCGAGCCATGACTTGCGATAGGCGATCATGCCGCCGATCACCGCCCACGGCACGCCCATGAACATCTTGCCGTCGCTGCAGATGGCGCGGGCGTATTTGTACAGCCCGCCCTCGCGCTTGCTGAGGTCCTCGGCAAGGTCGCTCATGTCGACCACGCTGTTGGCGTAGAGATGCGTGAAGCTGTTGAACGACATGATGATGTCGGGACCCGCGCCCGACTGGATGCTCGACGTGATGCGCGGCTGCAGGTCGTTGCCGTTCACCGTCTCGAGCTTGATCTTGATGCCAAGCGCCTTTTCCGCCGCCGGGACCATGTCCTTGGTGAACATCTGGTCGGTTGCGGGAACGAAGTCGACCCACTTCAACCAATGAACGGTCTTCTGCTGGGCAAAGGCCGGTGTGCGACCGCTGGCGAGGATGCCTGCCATACCGGTGGACGCCAGGGCAGCGGCGCTGCCGGCAAGCTTGATCACATTGCGACGCTTGGTCTCGACCATCAATTTCCTCCCGAGGATGCCGCCCTTTGGGCGAGCATTTCTTTGTCGGTATCGTACGCATCTGCCGCGAGGCAACGCAAGCCGGAACGCGGAATTTTACTGGCGAATCGAGAGGATTTCAGGGTCGAGCGTGTAGAGGTCCTGCGCGCGGCCGACGCCGCGTAGTGCGAAACGACCGACCGACACGAGCTTCGCGCGCTCGGCGTCCGGCAGCGCATGGGCGAACGCCGAGGAGGCGAGCAGCGGCCGGTCGACCGAGCGGCACATCGAGGCGATGCGGCTGGTCTCGTTGACCGCCGGTCCGACCACCGTGAAGTCAAGCCGGTCGACGCTGCCGATATTGCCGTAGAACACCGCACCGACATGCAGGCCGACATAGACCGAGGTGGTCGGCCGCTCCTCGGCCCGGCGCCGCTCGTTGAGCTCCCCGACCCGGCGGCGCATGTCGGCTTCGGCGGCCAGGGCGCTGGCGCAGGCGTGAGCGCGATCCTCGGCCGGGAAGACAGCCAGCGTGCCGTCGCCGATCAGTTTCAGCACATCGCCGCCCGCCTGCTGGATGGCGGTGATGACGGCCTCGGCATAGTCGTTCAGCAGCGGGATGACTTCGGTCGGCCGCGCGGTGTCGGTGATGGTGGTGAAGCTGCGCAGGTCGGAGAACCACAGCACCGCCTCGATGCGGTCGGCGATGCCGCGCTGGATGCGGCCCTCGAGCACACGACGGGCCGCATCACGACCAAGATAGACCTCGGCCAGGGTGCTGGCGATCCGCGCCAGCGAGGCGCTCTTGGCCGCCAGCCCCAGGGCCGGGGCGAGGCGGCGCAGGGCGGCGATGTCGGCGTCGCTGAAGCCCGCGGAATGCTTGGTCGACCACGCCGAATAAAAGCAGTCCATCTCGCCGATGCTGCCTTCTGCGGCGAAGCGATGGACGAACAGCACGTAGTCGGTATGGCCGGCGTCCTTCATCTCCTGGATGATCAGGTAGTCGGCGGAATCGCCGAAGCCGATGCGCCGGCGCAATTCCTCTTCGCCGGTCTGCAACAGATGAAAGAACGGACTGCGCTGCCAGGATGCGGCTGCCTCGCCCTGGTTGCTGGGGCCGTAGTCGCGGGTGGGCCTTTCGTTCTCCACTCCGTCATTGCGCCAGAACACGATCCGCCCCTCGTGCACCGGATGCAGCGTGTCCATGAACATCAGCGCGCGATTGACCGGCAACCCGGCCGCGTTGCATTTCTCGCAAAACAGCGACAGCAGTTTGGGTTCGGCCAGGCCCGCCAATCCGCGGCGGACGAGCCAATCGATGAGGCGGTCGGTGTCGGTCGGGTTAATCCGTGCGCTCCCGGAAATGGCAAGCGGCGCGATGGCCGGCTGCCACCGCGTCGAGCGTCGGCACCTCGATCGTGCAGCGCTCGGCCCTAAGTGGGCAGCGCGGGTGGAAATGGCAACCCGGCGGCGGGGCGAGGGCGCTCGCGATCTCGCCCTTGGCCTTGGCGCCGGCCGAAACGGCGGCGCGATGGAACGGGTCGGGGATCGCCGCGATCAGGGCGCGCGTATAGGGATGGCGCGGATCTTCGAAGATCTCCTGCCAGCCGCCCTGCTCGACGATGCGGCCGAGATACATCACCGCGACGCGATCGCTGACATGCTCGACCACGCCGAGATCGTGGCTGATCATGATGTAGGCGAGCCCCAGCTCGTCCTTCAGCTCTAGCAGCAGGTTGATGATCTGGGCGCGGATCGAGACGTCGAGCGCCGACACCGGCTCGTCGCAGATCACCAGCTTGGGCTTCAGGATCAGCGCGCGGGCGATGCCGATCCTCTGGCGCTGGCCGCCGGAGAATTCATGCGGATAGCGGTCGGCATGCTCGGGCCGCAGTCCGACCCGGGCCAGCATGTCGGCGACGCGCGCCGCCACCTCGGCCTTGTCGGTGACGCCGTGCAGGCGCAGCGGATCGGCCAGGGTGCGGCGCACTGTCTGGCGCGGATTGAGCGAGGCGTAGGGGTCCTGGAAAACCATCTGGACGGTGCGCGCGGTCTCCAGCCGCTGGCGCTTGGCGAGGTCGCGACCGTCGAGCGCGATGTGGCCGTGCGTCGGCGGGATCAGCCCCATGATGGCGAGCGCCAGGGTGGACTTGCCGCAGCCCGATTCGCCCACCAGGCCCAGGCACTCGCCGGGCTTCACATCGAAGGTGACGCCGTCGACCGCCTTCAGCGTGTGGACGCCGCCGGCCAGCGCGCTGCCGACCTTGAAGTGGACGGCGACGTCGTCGAGTTCGAGCAACGGCTCAGCCATGGTGATGGCACCGCACGAATGCTTGCATGGGGCCATCAGCCGACAGCGAGGTGATTTCCGGCGGCACGGACAGGCAAACATCGGTCGCCCGCAGGCAGCGCGGATTGAAGCGGCAGCCCGCCGGATAGGCCTGGATCGAGGGCACCACGCCCGCGATCTCGCGCAGCCTCTGTTGGCCGCGGCGCGCCCGCTCGCCGAGCCGCGGCAGGGAGTCGACCAGGCCCTGGGTGTAGGGGTGCTGCGGATTGGCGAAGATCGCCTCGGCCGGCTGCGCCTCGACGATGCGGCCGGCATACATCACCGCCACGCGCCGGCACATGTTGGCGACCAGGCCGAGATCGTGGCTGATCATCAGGATGGCGGTGCCCTTGGCGGCGCACAGTTCGGCCATCAGGTCGATGATCTCGGCCTGCACGGTGACGTCGAGCGCCGTGGTCGGCTCGTCGGCGATCAGCAGCTCGGGGCTGCAGGCGAGCGCGATGGCGACCATCACCCGCTGGCGCATGCCGCCGGAGAGCTGATGCGGATAGTCTCTGATGCGCCGCTCCGGCGAGGGCACGCGGACCTGGCGCAACGCCTCCTCGGCGCGGTCCATCGCCTCGCTCCAGCCGGCGTCCTCGTGCAGCACGAACATCTCGGCGATCTGGCGGCCGACCGGCGAGAGGGGATTGAGCGCCGTCATCGGCTCCTGGAAGATCATGCCGACGCGCTTGCCGCGCAGCCGGCGCATCTCGGCCGGCGGCGCGTCCTGGATTTCCTGGCCGTCGAGCACGATCCGGCCGCTGGCCAGCGACAATGGCCGCTTGAGCAGGCCCATGATCGCAAGGGCCGTGATGCTCTTGCCGCAGCCCGATTCGCCGACCAGCCCGAAGGCCTCGCCGCGGCCGATCTCGAACGAGACCTCCTCGACGGCATATGCGCAGGCCGTCGACCTTCAGGAGCGGATCGGTCGTCATGTGCGGCGCGTCGTCGATTGCGGGTCGAGGATGTCACGCAGGCCGTCGCCCAGCAGGTTGAGGCCCAGCACCGTCAGGAAGATCGCCAGCCCCGGAAACACCGACAGCCAGGGCGCGGTGTTGATCTGGTCGCGCGCCTCCGAGAGCATGCTGCCCCAG
>VBAF01000066.1:5050-14072 GCA_005884705.1 Alphaproteobacteria bacterium | reverse complement strand
GGCTCTTACCCCACCGTTTCACCCTTGCCTGACTGGCGAACCAGCCCGGCGGTCTGTTCTCTGTGGCACTTTCCCTGGGGTCGCCCCCGCCGGCCGTTAACCGGCACCGTGTCTCCGTGGAGCCCGGACTTTCCTCACCCGACGGTTGCCCGCCGAGCGCAGCCATCCAGCCGTCTGACCCGCGGCGACTAGCTAGGCGTCCGGCACGAGCCGGTCAAGCGGCTGGCACGATCAGGCGAACAGTCGGAAAGTAAACCCGATATCGCCGGTCATCGCGCGTCAGGAGCGACCATCCTTCGACGGCCGCATGCGCACCAATGAAGAAGTCGGACAGCACCCCGGTGCGCGGACCTCCCGACGCGCGATAGCGGCGAAAGGCCTTGCCGGCCAGGAACAGAGCCGTCCGCGGCGTTCGCAATACGTCGATCAGTGTGTCTTCCAGCACCCGATCGAGATCCTCGATTCGATCGAATCCAGGCGCCATCTCGGCATAGACAACATCGTTGACGAACACCGGGCCAGCCAACGCGGCGCGCTCGAGCTCAGCCTGCGACCACTCTGCCCAGCGGGGATCATTCGTGACCAGGGTCACGTCACGGTTCGCCGCGCATCAAGGCCATGATTTCATCGGTGGTCATGCCCTTGGCGGCACTACCGCGTACCTTGGCAAAACGGCTTGGCGATGCCTTCTTCCCGACCTTGACCAGGACCACTCGCCCGTCCGGCCCGCGCTCGAAGTCGACCTTGCTACCGGACTTGATGCCCATGAGATCGCGCACCCGCTTGGGGATGGTGACTTGGCCTTTGCTGGTAACGGTGGTGGCCATGGCAACCTTCAGTAAGGAGGATTTGGAAAGAGGTATTACTCCCTGGCCAGCCGGTCAAGCAGCCCGGCCAGCAGCGCGCGCGTCTCGGGATCGGGCATGCCGTCGACCTTGGCCGGCCGGAAATGCCGCTGAAAGGCCTTCACGATCTCCCGCGGCGGGGCGGCGACCGGCGGCGCATAGCCGTAGCGCTGCAGCGCGGCCTGCAGCTCGCCGAACAACGGCCGTTCGCCGGCTTTGGGCCACAGGCCGATGCCGGCGTCGGCCAGGGTCTTCCACGGAAAGCGCCGGCCGGGATCGACCTTGCGCTGCGGCGCGATGTCGGAGTGGCCCACGACGTTGCGCGGCACGATCGAGGGATGGCGGGCCAGGATGGCGCGGCAGAGCTCGATCAGCGCGGCGACCTGCGGATGCGGATAATCGTGGCGGTCGCCATCGAGGTTGACGATCTCGATGCCGATCGAGCTGGCGTTCAGCGCTTCGCGGCCGCGCCAGTGCGAGCGGCCGGCGTGCCAGGCGACGCGCTCCTCCGGCACCAGGCGATAGGCGGTTCCCTCCTCGGCCAGCACGTAGTGCGCGCTGACGCGATGCTCGCGCGTGGCATCGCTCAGGATGTCGAGCGACTCCTGCAGCGGCAACTCGGTGTAGTGCAGCACCAGGATGTCGACGACCGTTCCATCGGGCCGTGGCGCCGAATTGGGCGACGGCCGCTCGACGATCTTCACGTCAGGCGGCTTCCAGCCCGCGCTGGCGGCGCAGACGGTCGTAGGCGTCGTTGATCAGCGCGAGCTTGCGGTTGGCGACCTGGATCGCCTCCTCGGGCAGGCCCTGGGCGATCAGCCGGTCGGGGTGGTGGACCTTGACCTGCCGCAGCCACGCCTCGCGGATCTGCTCGTCGGTCGCCAGCGGATCGACGCCGAGCACGATGCACGGCTCGCACTCGGCCACGCCCAGCGCCGCGGCGCGCGCGCGCTCGAAGCGCTCGCTGCTCAGCCCGAAGATACTCGCCACCTTGGCGAGATACTCGGCCTCGGCCGCGGCCACCTTGCCGTCGGCCTTGGCGATGTCGAACAGGCCCTCGAGTACGTTCTCCAGGATCTCCGGCGCATCGGGAAACAGCGCGGCGACCTGATGGGCGTAGGACTCGAAGCCTGCCGCGTCGCGCTTGGCCAGATCGAAGAAGCGCTCGACGTTCTTCTCCTCGCCCGGCGGCACGTGGAAGAAGGAGCGGAAGGCCTCGACCTCGTCGGGCGTCACTTCGCCGTCGACCCGGGCGATCTTGGCGCCGAGTGCGATCACACCGATGGTGAAGGCGATCTGGCGCAGGCCGGGATGGTCGGTCGGGTCGCCCGCTATCGCGAGCGCCGTCTCGGCGCTGGTCTGCTCGACGAACTGGTCGAGGGCGTGCCCTGCCATCACGCCGAGCAGCGCCGCGATCGGCCCGCCCAGCGCGAACCCCGCCGTGCCGCCGACGATCTTTCCCCAGATCTTCATGCCTGCTCGCTACGCGACCTCGGTTACAGGATCAAGGACCCGATCGCCACGCCGACCAGCAGGCCGAGCGCGAGGCGGCGGTAAAAGGCCTCGCTCGCCAAGGGGAATAGTCGCTCGCCCAGCAGCCCGCCGGCCACCACCGCCGGCGCGAGCCAGAGCGCCAGCACGCCGGTATCCCAGTGCACCAGGTCGCGGGCGAGGAAGACGGCCAGCGCCGCGAGATCGACGAAGATGAAATACGTCGTGAGGTTGGCGCGCACGCGCGTCGTCGTTTCGTTACCGGCCAAGTAATAGAAGGCAATCGGCGGCCCGGCCATGCCCGACAGGCCGTTGAGGAAGCCGCTGGTGGCGCCGATCGCCAGGGTGACCGGCGCGCGCCAGGCGCCGTGGAAGCGCCAGCCGCTCGCCAGCAGCGCCACCGCGCCCAGCACGATCGCCGAGATCGCCCAGCGCATCGGCTCGGGCGAGACCTCCGTGAGGACAAGGTTACCGAGCGGCGCGCCGATCACCGCGGCGGCCATCAGCAGGCCGATGCGGCGCCAGTCGACATATTGGACCGCCCGCGGCAGCAGCGGCAGGGCGACCACGATCTCGAGCAGCATGCAGAGCGAGATGCCCACAGCCGGTCCGTACAGCGCCGAGAAGACCGGGGTCATCATCATCGCCGCGCCGAAGCCCGCAAAGCCGCGCACCATGCCGGCAAAGACGGCGACGGCGGCCGCGATCAGGAAGGAAATTGTCAGGAATTCGGGCATCAACGTGGCGCCACGCTAGCATTGCGGGGCCGCCATCCGGACCTCATATAATACCGGTCATGCCCTCGAAGAATTTGGCCGTCTCGGCGATACCGCTCGACATGCCGTACATCCAGCGGCGGCCGGAGCTCGAAGGCGTCGAGCCCAGGCCGTTCAAGCTGGTCTCGGATTACACCCCGGCGGGCGACCAGCCCGAGGCGATCCGCCAGCTCATCCAGGGCGTCAACGCGGGCGAGCGCGACCAGGTGCTGCTGGGTGTCACCGGCTCGGGCAAGACCTTCACCATGGCCAACGTGATCGCCTCGCAGGGCCGGCCGGCCCTGGTGATGGCGCCGAACAAGACGCTGGCGGCGCAGCTGTGGAGCGAGGTGAGGGGCTTCTTCCCGGACAACGCGGTCGAGTACTTCGTCTCGTACTACGACTACTACCAGCCCGAAGCCTACGTGCCGCGCACCGACACCTTCATCGAGAAGGATTCGTCGATCAACGAGCAGATCGACCGCATGCGCCACTCCGCGACGCGCGCGCTGATGGAGCGCGACGACGTGATCATCGTCGCCTCGGTCTCCTGCATCTACGGCATCGGCCCGCTCGAGAACTACCAGAAGATGACCTTCCGCCTGCACAAGGGGCAGAAGATCGACCGCACCGCCCTGCTCCGCCGTTTCGTCGAGCAGCAGTACAAGCGCAACGACAACGCCTTCCAGCGCGGCACCTTCCGGGTGCGCGGCGACACGGTCGACCTCTTCCCGGCCCACTACGAGGACCGGGCCTGGCGCTTCGAGATGTTCGGCGACGAGATCGAATCGATCACCGAGTTCGATCCGCTGACCGGCGACAGGACCGTGTCGCTCAACGACATCATCGTCTACGCCAACAGCCACTACGTGACGCCCAAGCCGACGATGCAGAAGGCGATCGAGCAGATTAAGTCCGACCTCAAGCAGCGGCTCGACGAGTTCAACCGCGCCGGACGCCTGCTCGAGGCGCAGCGGCTCGAGCAGCGCACGCTGTTCGACATCGAGATGATGGAGACGACCGGCGCCTGCGCCGGCATCGAGAACTATTCGCGCTACCTGACCGGCCGCAAGGCGGGCGAGCCGCCGCCCACCCTGTTCGAATACTTTCCCGAGAACTCCCTGCTGATTTGCGACGAGAGCCACGTCACGGTGCCGCAGATCGGCGGCATGTTCCGCGGCGACTTCAACCGCAAGAGCGTGCTGGCCGAGTTCGGCTTCCGTCTCCCGTCGGCGATCGACAACCGGCCGCTCAAGTTCGAGGAATGGGAGACGCTGCGGCCCCAGACCACCTTCGTCAGCGCCACGCCCGGCCCGTGGGAGATGGAGCGCACCCAGGGCACCTTCATCGAGCAGGTGATCCGGCCGACCGGCCTGATCGACCCGACGGTGATCGTGCGGCCGGTCGAGAAGCAGGTCGACGACCTGATCGCCGAATGCAAGGACTGCGCAAAGAAGGCCCAGCGCGTGCTGGTCACAGTGCTGACCAAGCGCATGGCCGAGGACCTGGTCGAGTACCTGCACGAGGCCGGCATCCGCTGCCGCTACCTGCATTCCGACATCGATACCCTCGAGCGTATCGAGATCATCCGCGACCTCAGGCTGGGCGCCTTCGACGTGCTGGTCGGCATCAACCTGCTGCGCGAGGGCCTCGACATCCCTGAATGCGCCCTGGTCGCCATCCTCGACGCCGACAAGGAGGGTTTCCTGCGCTCACCGACGTCGCTGGTGCAGACCATCGGCCGCGCCGCGCGCAACGTCGAGGGCCGGGTCATCCTCTACGCCGACAAGATGACCGATTCGATCAAGTACGCGATGAGCGAGACCGATCGGCGGCGCGCCAAGCAGGTCGCCTACAACGAGGCGCACGGCATCACGCCGGCCTCGATCAAGAAGAACATCGCCGAGATCCTGCAGTCGACCGCCGAGCGCGACCACTACACTGTCGACACCGGCGTGTCGGGTGACGTCCACCTGGTCGGCCACAACCTGCGCAGCCACGTCGCCGAGCTCGAGAAGCGCATGCGCGACGCCGCGGCCAACCTCGAGTTCGAGGAGGCCGCCCGGATCAGGGACGAGATCCGCCGGCTCGAGGCCAACGAGCTCGAATTGCCGGGCCAGGCGGCCAGCGCCAATGTCGGCGTCCATCTCGGCAAGATGCAGAACAGCCGCGTCTTCCGCGGCGTGCGCACCGGCTCCGGCGGCCCCGGCAAGCAGGCACGGCGCAGCGGGCGGTAACGAGATCATCTTCTTTTCTGAAGCGTGCGGGCTCTCGCGCCTCAGAAGGCGTTGCCGCCCGCCAGCGCGTCGGAACGCGCTAAGCCGGCAGCTTCAGGTCGAGCCGCGCCGTCCAGACCGGCATCGGCAGCGTCGCGCGCGCGGCGAGGTTGGCCGGCAGCTCGTTGCGGTCCTTGGCCTGCTTGAACGGCAGCACCAGGCCGTTGCGCACCCCGAACACGGCATCCTGCTCGAGGTACTTGTCGTCGTCGGGAAAGAACTCGGTGATCAGCGGATTTCGGCCCGGCGCCTGGATGATCATGTGCAGATGGGCGGGCCGCCAGGCGTGGCGGCCGAGGGCGCGCAGCATGTCGCCGGCCGGCCCGTCGTCCGGCACGGTGTAGGACACCGGCCGCACCGTCGAGAAGGCGAAGCTGCCGTCGTCGGCGACCTTGAGCCGCGCGTGATAGTTGGTCGGGCTCTGTTTTGGATCCTGCTGGGCGTACATGCCGTTGCCGGAGTTCTGCCACAGCGCCAGCACGGTCCCCTTGGCGGGCGCACCCTTGTCGTCGACGATCTTGCCGCTCACCACCAGCGGCTCGCCGACCTGGTTCTGCCACAGGTCGCCGCCGTTGGGCAGCTCGGGGGCGCCCTCGATGTGGAACGGGCCGAGCACCGAGGACGGCGTGCCGGTCTTGGCGGCGTTCACCATGTCGACCAGCGAGGACACGCCGAGCAGGTCGGAGAACAGGATGTATTCGTTGCGCTTGTCGTCGGTGAACTTCATCGCCTTGGTCAGCGCGTCGATGGCGGCGCCCCATTCGGCCTGAGTGAGCTTGTTCTCGCGCACGAAACTGTGCAGATGGCCGGCCAGGCTCACCAGCAGCTCGCGCGTGCGGGCCGAGGGCGCGTTCTTGGCGTATTCGGCGAAGGCCTTGGTGATGGTATCGGGCGTCAGGTTGCGCATCAGCGACTCTCCCGGAGCATTGCATCGAAGTCAGCGCGCAGCAGCGCGAACAGCAGGTGGTCGGCCCATTGGCCGTTGATCCGCAGATATTGCCGCGCCAGGCCCTCCTCGTGAAAGCCGACTTTGGCCAGCACGTTCTTGGACGGCTCGTTGTGCGGCAGGCACGCCGCCTCGAGCCGATGCAGGCGCAGCTCGTCGAACACGAAGGGCAGCACGGCGCGCAGCGCGTCGGTCATCAGCCCCTGTCCGGCATGGGGCTGGCCCATCCAGTAGCCGACCGAGGCCGCCTGGGCGACGCCGCGGCGCACGTTGCTGAGATTGATGCCGCCGACCAGCCGGCGCTTGTCGTTGAGGAAGACGAACAGGCCGTAAGCCTCGCCCGCCCGCCATTCGCGCACCTGCTGGCGCAGGCGGCGGCGGAAGTGGTCGCGGCCCAGCGAATCGTCCGGCCAGGTCGGCTCCCACGGCGTCAGGAAGGCGCGGCTGCGGGCCCTGAGCTCCGCCCACTCCGGCCAGTCCTCCATGGTCGGCGCGCGCAGGAACACGCGCTTTCCCTGGATTCGGGTCATGCCCGACAGCGAGATCGGAACGTCGGCGAAACGGAACATCGGTTCCCGAGTGTAGACCTGTGCGCAGAATTGTTACATGTTTTCCGGGGGTTGGGATATGATTTTACCGGCCCGGCCACTGCACCGCGTCAATTCACTGCCTTGAAAAGCGCATCCTGACATAAGAAATTCCCCGCCTGAGTTTCGGAGAGCAGGTCAAACCCGCCCATGCAAGCCAGCGACAATCCCGGCATCGGCCAGAAGGGCCGTTTCTATCTCACCAAGCACATCTGGGTGCCGCAGGAGCCGATCGAGAACTTCAATCTCAAGATGTCGGACATCATCCTGCGCCGCATGCCCAAGCTGCCGTTGGGCGGCGAGGACGCGATCAAGGCGTTCCCGGTGCGAGCTCAAGAAGAGCCACGACAAGATCAAGGCCGACCTGCAGCACCTGCTGAGCCATCACGAGGAGATCCCGGCGATGCACGAGGTGCAGCCGCGCGACCTCTACGTGGCGAGCCGCGCCTGGCGCACCTTCCTGCTCAAGATCTGGGGCCACGAGATCAAGGAAAACACCGCGGCGGTGCCCGACACCTACCAGGCGATCTGCCGGATTCCGGGCGTCCACACCGCGCTTTTCTCGATCCTGCAGGGCGGCGCCGAGATCACGCCTCATCGCGGCTCGGCGGCGGGCGTGATCCGCTTCCACTATCCGCTGATCGTGCCGAAGAACCCCGAGGATTGCTGGATCGAGATCGGCGGCCACCATTTCTTCTGGCAGGAAGGCGAGCCGCTGGTGTTCGACGACACGCGGGAGCACTGGGTCAAGAACCAGACCGAGGAAACCCGCGTCGTGCTGATCATCGATTTCGACGCCAACATGCCGTTCCCGGTCAACCTCTACACCACCCTGCGCTACAACCTGATCCGCCATTCGACCGAGGTGAAGGCGGTGCAGGAGCGGGCCGCGATCGGCGTCCCGCCACGCGCGACGTCGACGCCGG
Source organism: Alphaproteobacteria bacterium (assembly GCA_005884705.1). GTDB lineage: Bacteria > Pseudomonadota > Alphaproteobacteria > Reyranellales > Reyranellaceae > Reyranella. The sequence goes on along the minus strand of VBAF01000066.1, from coordinate 6,246 downwards.
TGGCTTCGCAGGGCCTGATCAGCATGGCGAGCCACACGACGGTCTCCACCGACCGCTCATAGGAGCCGCCTCTCGCCGCGGTCCCGGAAGGCTCAAGCCGCCAGCCGCGCGGCGATCTTCTCGAGCTGTTCCAGTTCCTCGATCGGGCCCAGGGCAGCAAGCGTGAGCTTGCTCTTCAGCAGGCGACGCGCGACACGGCGCACCGCCGCCTGGTCGACGGCCTCGATGCGGGCGACGATCTCGGCATAGGGGATCGTCCGGTTGTGGATCAGCAGGTGGCGCGCCGCCTGCTCGCAGCGCGAGCCGCTCGATTCGAGCGCCATCAGCGTGCCGGCCTTGATCTGATTGCGAGCGCGCACCAGCTCCTGCTCGGCAAGCGTGTCGGCAACGCCCGCGAACTCCTGGCACACCGCCGGCACGAGCTCGGCGAGATCGTCCTCGCCGGTGCCGGCATAGATGCCGAACAGGCCGCCATCGCCATAGGCGGCGTTGAAGCAGTGGATGCCGTAGACCAGCCCGCGCTCCTCGCGGATGCGCTGGAACAGGCGCGAGGACATGCCGCCGCCGAACAGGGTCGAATAGACCGCCATGGCGTAATAGTCGGGATCGCGATAGCCGATGCCCTGGCAGCCCAGCACCAGGTGCGCCTGCTCGAGCGCGCGCGCCTCGCGGCCGTCGCCGCCGACATAGACCAGCGGCACCGGCACCTCGGCGTTGGCCGGCGTGCGCGGCACCGAGCCGAAATGCTTGTTGGCGAGCTCGACGATGTGGTCGTGCTCGACCCGGCCTGCCGCCGACAGCACCATGTTCGACGCCGTGTAGTGACGCGCAAGGAACGCAAAGAGATCGTCGCGGCCGATCGTCTCCACAGAGTCGGCGGTGCCGAGCACCGGCCGGCCGAGCGGCTGGTCGGGCAGCGCCGTCTCCTGGAACTGGTCGAAGATCAGGTCGTCCGGCGTATCGAGCGCCTGGCCGATCTCCTGCAGGATGACGCCGCGCTCGCGCTGCAGCTCGTCGGGATCGAACACCGAGTTGCGCAGGATGTCGGCCACCATCTCGACGCCAAGGGCCACGTCCTCCTTCAGCACCGAGGCGTGGTAGGCGGTGATCTCGCGGCCGGTATAGGCGTTGAGGCTGCCGCCGACATTCTCGATCTCCTCGGCGATGGCGCGCGCCGAGCGGGTCTTGGTGCCCTT
>VBAF01000066.1:4543-5041 GCA_005884705.1 Alphaproteobacteria bacterium | reverse complement strand
GCGCCATGCCGTTGAGCTCGGCCGTCTCGTGGCGCGTGCCGCAGGCGACCCAGATGCCGAGCGAAGCCGATTCCACCTCGGGCATCTCGTCGACCGCGATCCTGAGGCCGTTGGCCAGGGTGGTGACCTTGGTCTCGCTCATGTCCGCACCCGCACGCGCCGCGTCTTCGCCGCCATGCGATCGTCGATCAGCTCCTTCAGCGCCTCGAGGTCGTTGGTCAGGCCATCGACCCGCTCGGTGCGATGGAGCAGATCGGCCAGCCGCGGCGGCAGCGCCGGCCGCTCGCCGGTCGCCTTCTGCACCGCGTCGGGGAACTTGGCCGGATGGGCGGTCGCCAGCACGACCATCGGCACCGACCGATCGCGCCGGTGCTGCTGCGCCACGGCGTAGCCCACGGCGGTGTGCGGATCGAGCGTCTCGCCGTAGCGCCGCCGGCAGTCGGCGATGGCGGCAAGCGTGCCCTCGTCGTCCAGCCGGCCGGCCTCGAACAGCTGTTT
>VBAF01000066.1:0-4534 GCA_005884705.1 Alphaproteobacteria bacterium | reverse complement strand
CGGCCGTAGAGATCGAACAGCAGCCGCTCGAAGTTGCTCGAAATCTGGATGTCCATGCTCGGGCTGTAGGTCGGCACCACGTCCGACATCGTCATCGTGCCCGACTCGAAGAAGCGCGGCAGGATGTCGTTGCTGTTGGACGCCACGACGAAGTGCGACACCGGCAGGCCCATCTGTTTCGCCGCGTAACCGGCATAGACGTTGCCGAAGTTTCCGGTCGGCACGGTGAAGGCGACCGGCTTGTCCGGCGCGCCGAGCTTCAGGGCGGCCCAGAAATAATAGACGATCTGCGCCATCACGCGGGCGAAGTTGATCGAGTTCACCGCCGTCAACGCATGGCGGTCGCGGAAGGCGAGGTCGTTGAAGCAGGCCTTGGCGAGGTCCTGGCAGTCGTCGAACGTCCCCTGCACCGCGATGTTGTGCACGTTGGGCGCCAGCACCGTGGTCATCTGACGGCGCTGCACCTCGCTCACCCGGCCGCGCGGATGCAGCATGAAGATGTCGATCGTCCGGCGGTCGCGTACCGCCTCGATCGCGGCCGAGCCGGTATCGCCCGAGGTCGCCCCGACGATGGTGGCGTGATCGTTGCGCTGGCCGAGCGTGTGGTCGAGCATCAAGCCGAGCAGCTGCAGCGCCACGTCCTTGAAGGCCAGCGTCGGACCGTGGAACAGCTCGAGCAGGTGAAGATCGTCGTCGAGCGGCTTCAGCGGCGCCACCTCGGCCGCATCGAACGACGCGTAGGCTTCGGCGATCAGCCGCCGGAAGGTCATGTCGTCGAACGCGCCGCCGACGAAGGGCTGCATGACGCGGAAAGCGACCTCGCGATAGGGCTTGCCCTTGAGCGCGGCGATCTCGGCCTTGGAGAACTGCGGCCACTCGGCGGGCAGATAGAGCCCGCCGTCGCGCGCCAGGCCCGCGAGCATGATCTCCTCGAAGCCGAGCGGTGCCGGGCTCCCCTGCGAGCCATGGCGGGTGCTGATGTAGTTCATGGCAGGCCTAGGCGACCTGCTTGCAGGCAGCGTGGTCTTTCTTCACGCGTTTGGCCGATGGCGGGTACTTGGCCAGCATCCGCTCCGGGCGGGTCGGCCGCTTCACCAGGTCGCCGCCGCAGTTGGGGCACAGGCCGCCCAGCCGGCCGCGGGCGCAGTCGGCACAGAAGGTACATTCGAAGGTGCAGATCAGCGCGTCCGGCGCACCGTTCGGCAGGTCCTTGTCGCAGCATTCGCAATTGGGCCGGAGGTCGAGCATGGCTTCTCTTACGCCGACAGGTAGCGGGTTTCCAGATGCGCCTTGAAGGCCGCCGTGCCGAGCGGCGCCCCGGTCGCCTGTGACAAGATGGTGTCGGTGTCGGCAATCGAGCCCTTGGCATGCACATTGGTGCGGAGCCAAGCCAGCAGCGGCGAGAAGTCGCCCTTGCCGATCGCCGCCATCAGCTCCGGTACCGCCTTGCGGGCGGCCGCAAAGAGCTGGGCGGCGGCGAGCGCCCCCAGCGTATAGGTCGGGAAATAGCCCCACGCGCCGTCCGGCCAGTGGATGTCCTGCAGGCAGCCAAGCGAATCGTTCGGCGGCACGATGCCGAGCAGTTCCTTCATGCCCTCGTTCCAGGCGGCGGGCAGGTCGGCCAGCGCGAGGTCGCCGGCCAGGATGGCGCGCTCCAGCCGGTAGCGCAGCATGATGTGCAGCGGATAGGTCACCTCGTCGGCATCGACGCGGATGAAGCCCGGCGCGACCCGCGTGTAGATGCGGTGGATGTTGGCGGCCTCCCAGGCCGTGCCCGACTTGCCGAAGGCGGCGCGCATGCGCGGGGCCGCGAAAGTCACGAAGGCGTCCGACCGGCAGGCCTGCATCTCCATCAGCAGCGACTGGCTCTCGTGCAGCACCATGCCGCGCGCATTGCCGACCGGCTGGCGGCGCCAGTCGCGCGGCCGGCCGGCCTCGTAGAGCGCATGCCCGGTCTCGTGCAGCACGCCCATCAGGGCGCGGGCAAAGTCGTCCTCGTCGTAGCGCGTTGTGATGCGCACGTCGTCGGCGGTGCCGCCAGTGAAGGGGTGCGCCGAGACATCGACCCGGCCGTGATAGAAGTCGAAGCCCAGCGTGCCCGCCATCTCGAGCCCGAGCCGGCGCTGCGCCTCGACCGGGAACGGACCGTCGAGCGGCAGCGGCGCGCCAGCCGCTTTCTGGCGCTCCATCACCCGCTGCAGCATGCCGGGCAGAAACGCCTCGAGATCGGCGAACAACGTATCGATGCGCTGGCAGCGGCCGCCCGGCTCGTACTCGTCGAGCAGCGCGTCGTAGAGCGTCAATCCGAGCGCCGCGGCCTTGGCCTCGCCGACCCGCATGGTGATGGTCACGACTTCGGCGAGGGTCGGCAGCAGGGCCTTGAAGTCGGCGTTCTTCCTGGCCTCGCGCCAGGCCATCTCGCAGGCCGACGCGGCGCGGCTGCGCGCCTCGACCAGGTCGGACGGCAGCGCATTGTCATGTATCCAGGCATGGCGCATCTCGCGCAAATTGGCGGCGCGCCACGGATCGAGGCTCGCCTTGCCGTCTTCGGCGCTCGCCAGCAGCTCGGCCATGTCGGGCGCCGTCATCATCTCGTGGCCGATCACGCCCAGGGTCGCGAGCTGGTCGGCGCGGTCCTCGCTGGCGCCGTCCGGCATCATGGTCGAGCGGTCCCAGTTCAGGATCGCGCCGGCGCGGCCCACTGCGCTGATGCGGGCGAAGCGGCGCTCCAGCTCGGCATACGGATCGTTGGCGATCATGCTTTCCCCTTGGTGCGACCGTTCACAGTGAGGCGGCCGTTCTCCCAGTGGTAGGCGAGATAGACGCCCGCTCCGGCCAGCGCGATCAGGAACCAGGTGATGGCGTACTGCAGATGGTCGTTGGGGATGTCGAGTCGCGTCTGCGCGCCGATCGGTACGCCGCCCGGATTGGGCGTGGCGTCGGCCTCGAGGAAGAACGTGTCGAGCACCGGATCCGGCGAGCCGCCCGCCATCTGGCGCATCAGCGGAACGTCGACATGGAACCAGAAGTTCTTCGCCGGATCGTTGTCGGGCGCGAACTGGCGCTTGGCCTGGCTGCGTCGCACGATGCCGGTGAGCTCGACCCTGCCCGACGACTGTCCCTCGGCACGCTTGGCCGGATCCTTCTTCTCCGAGGGAATCCAGCCGCGGTCGAACAGCACGATCGCGCCGCTGTCGGTGCGCAGCGGCGTGACCACCTGCATGCCGACCTTGTCCTTGAGGCTGCGCGCGGCGAGGTAGAACTCCTTGTCGTGGAGGAAGCTCCCGGCGACGCGCACGCGGCCATACTCGCGGCGCAGCGGATCACTCCTCACGAGCTCCTCGAGAGGCATCGGCGGGGCGGCCTGGTTGGTCGCCATGCGGTCGAGGATGTCGCGTTTCCATTCGCGCCGATCGATCTGCCACACCGCCAGCGCGAGCGAGAACAGGATGATCGGCAGCATGATCGCGGTGGGCCAGAAGATCGGCCTGAGCTTCAGCATCCGACTGCTCCTGCCGACCAATTTTGACCATTTTCGACCGTTTTCTCCGTTTTTTGCCGATGTACCGTTTTTTGCCGATGTGAGCATGGCTCGACGCGCGCGGACATGACCGCTCGACAAGGGAATCGCCCAGCAACCCTAATTGCCGCCAATGCCTTCCCGGCACCCCGCAGCGATGCGGCAGGCAGGCATGGCAAGAATCCCTCGGCCCTTGGCCGCGGGATGACAGGACTCTCCTTCATCATGTTCGGGAGTCTGCCAGCCCTTCGCGCGAACACCTATTCCGGGCAATGGCCGCGATTTTTCGCCAATGAAATCAGGGGGCGAATCGCGGTCCATTGACCATAAAGGGACGACGCCGGGAGGGTTATCCACATCTCCTTCTGGACAACCTAATGGACGGCGATCGGCGCGTTGCCCGAGCCCCACCAGTAGATGCAGAAGAACAGGAACAGCCAGACCACGTCGACGAAGTGCCAGTACCAGGCCGCGGCCTCGAAGCCGAAATGCTGGTCGGGCTTGAACTGGTCTTTCATCGCCCGGAACAGGCAGACGATCAGGAAGGTCGTGCCGACCATGACATGGAAGCCGTGGAAGCCGGTCGCCATGAAGAAGGTCGACGAGTAGATGTTGTCGCGGAAGCCGAACGGCGCGTGGAAGTACTCGAAAGCCTGGATGCCGGTGAAGCAGAGGCCGAGGATCACCGTCAGCAGCAGGCCGCGGACGGCATCGCGCTTGTTGCCCTCCAGGATCGAATGATGCGCCCAAGTCACGGTGGTGCCCGAGAGCAGCAGGATCAGGGTGTTCATGAAGGGCAGGTCGAACGGCGCGATGACGTGCACGCCCTTGGGCGGCCACATGCCGCCGGTCGCCTCGGTGCGGCCCGGCATCTCGGGCGCGGCGTGATAGATCGAGGAGTCGAAGAACGCCCAGAAGAAGGCGGCGAAGAACAGCACCTCCGAGGCGATGAACAGGATCATGCCGTAGCGCAGGCCGAGCTGGACCACGGCGGTGTGGTACTTGCGCGATTCG
>VBAF01000588.1:952-5139 GCA_005884705.1 Alphaproteobacteria bacterium | reverse complement strand
CCCACTGCCAGGTGTCGATGTCGCCACCCTGGCGGCGGGCGATCCAGTCGAGCGCACGGTCGAGAGCCGCCGCGATGGCATCGTCGCAGGTCTCGGTCGCCGCGGTCTTCGGGTTGTCGCACCATTGCGGCCGGTCGCGCACGATGCGCATCAGCAGCGGCACCTTGGGCGAGGCCATGTCGTAGAACAGCTCGTCGCCCAGCCGGTCGGCCAGCAGGCCGCGTTGCAGCTCCCAGATCCAGGCCTCGTAGATCAAGGGTTCCGGCCGGCGCGCCAACATGAAGCGGTTCCAGCGGCCCATCAGCTCGCGCACCCGGGCGGCGCGGTTGTTGCGCGGCTCGGGCTTGAGCAGCAGGGGCAGCATGTCGGCGGCGTCGGGCGTCAGAATGTCGCCCTGGATGATGGTCATGCCGAACACCGGATGGCGTTCGACCTCGCGCAGCAACTGGTTGGCGCGGCGTTGACGGTAGGGCTCGGCCCAGTCGCGGGTGATGAAGTGGCGGTAGTCGTCGGGCACCAGGCGGGCGTTGGCATTGACGATGATGCCGCTCGACGGATTGTAGACCCGCGGCAGGTCGTCGAACGGCACGAAGCCCGCCCAGTCGTACTCGCCGGTCCAGCCGGGCGAGGGGATCGAGCCGTCGCCCTTGCGGCGGATCGGTATCCGCGCCGGCGAGACCAGGCCGATGTTTCCCGCGGTATCGGCGTAGACCATGTTCTGCATCGGCGTCACGACCTTGCGCGCCGCGGCGAGGAAATCGTTCCAGTTCTGGGCGAGGCTGATGCGCAGAAAGCCCTCGACCGAGGTGTCGGCGCCGTCGAGCGCCGTCGCCTGGAGGGCGAGCACGTGGCCCGCCGCCGAATACTGGTCGGGCTTGCGGATGAAATCGTCGATCACCACGCCGTGCCGCGTGCTGCGCACCCTGAGCTGCACCGGATCGCCCCACAGCACGCCGATCGTCTCGTCGCGGACGCCGAACGGACGCGCGCCGTCGGGCGTCAGGTAGCGGCTGGGATCGGTCGGATCGATCCGCTCGACGAACAGGTCCTGGCTGTCGAGGTTGGTGGTGGTGAAGCCCCAGCCGATGCTGCCGTTGTGGCCGAGCACGATGCCCGGTGCGCCGGGCGAGGTGGCGCCGCGGATGTCGAAGCCCGGCCCGACCAGCCGCGCGAGATACCAGGTGCCGGGGAAGGCCAGCGCAAGGTGCGGGTCGTTGGCGAGCAGCGGCTTGCCCGAGACCGAATGCGCGCCCGACAGCACCCATTCGTTGGAGGCCTCGCGCTTGCGCGTGGCGACGTTGTCGGTCTCGCGATAGAGCCGGTCGAGGTCGAGGCCGTTCAGCGCCTCGTTGACCAGCGACAGCGTGGCGTCCCGGCCCTCGCCGAGCTGGTCCATCAGGAACTTGGTCGCGTCGTCGCCCATCTTCTTGGCCAGTCGCAGGCGCAGCAGCTCGCCGCGCCAGTTGCCGTCGAGGCCGAGCGCCATGATCTTGGCCCACACCATGGAATCGGCCGCTTGCCAGCGCTCGGGCTTGTAGCGGCCGCCCGACAGCAGCTTGATCAGGGTGAGCTCGAGGCCGAACGCCTGCTCGTCGTTGGCGAGCCAAGTGTTCACGCCGGCGGCGTAGGCATCGAGGATCGCGCGCACGGCGGGCGACAGCGCGCCGATGCTGTCGGAGGCGGCGCGATAGAGGCCGAGGCCGCGCATCGTGCGGTCGGTGTCGACGATGCCGGCGCCGACGATCGCCGGCGGCATGATCTCGCTGAGCCGGCCTTGGCCGAGCCGCCGCATCAGCTCCATCTGCCAGAAGCGATCGGGCGTGGACGAAGCCCAACCCGAAGGCGGCGTCCTCGATCGAGCCGGCGATGATGTGCGGCACGGCGTGGCTGTCGCGCAGGATCTCGACCGGCGCCTTCAGCCCCTTGCCCTCGAAGCGGCCGGCATAGGGCGGCAACGCGCCGCGCGCCTGGAAAAAAGTACCGGCGCCGAACACCAGCACGGCCAGCACCAGACCGGCCAGCAGCTTGGCCGGCCCGGCGGCGAGGCGGACGAGCGCCCGCAACGGTCAGCCGCCGACGAACTTCAGGATGGCGGCGCGATCGGCGTCGAGATCGGGCGCGGCGGGCCGCGTCCGCGGGTCGGCGAAGGCCGACATCTTGAGCGGATTGCCGGCGAGCTTGAGCGTGCCGCCGCTGCCGTCGGGCACCTCGACCAGCATGTTGCGCGCCGCGACCTGCGGATGGGCGATCGCCTGCGCCACGTTGTTGATTGGCCCGCACGGCACGCCGGCCTTGCCCAGCACCTCGAGCCAATGGTTGGTCGGTGCGCCCTTCAGCACCGATTCGATCGAGTGCTCGAGCGGCTTGTGATGCTTCTGGCGCAGCGCGTTCGATTTATAGTCGGGACTGGTGGCGAGGCCTGCGAGGCCGAGCGCCTCGCACATCTTGACGAACAGGCTGTCGTTGCCCGCGGCGATGATGATGGCGCCGTCCTTGGTTCCGAACGCCTGGAACGGCGTGATGGTCGGATGGCGTGCGCCGAGCGGGCCGGGAATCTCGCCCTCGACCGTGTAGCGCATGATCGCGTTCTCGAGCAGCGCGAGCTGGCAGTCGAACATGGCGATGTCGATCTTGGTGCTCTCGCCGGTCTTCAGGCGATGGACCAGCGCGGCATTGACCGCGACCGCGGTATAGAGGCCCGCGCCGATGTCGCCGATCGACATGCCGACCCGCGCCGGCGGCTGGCCCTCGTTGCCGGTGATGCTCATGACTCCGCCCATGCCCTGCATGACCATGTCGTAGGCGGGATCCTTGGAGTTGGGGCCGCTGTGGCCGAAGCCCGAGGCCGAGGCGTAGATCAGCTTGGGGTACTTGGGGTGCAGCGCGTCCCAGCCGTAGCCCAGCTTCTCCATGGTGCCGGGGCGGAAGTTCTCGACGATGACGTCGGCCTTCTCCAGCAGCCTCTCGAAGACCCGCTTGTCCTCGTCCTTCTTGAGATCCAGCGCGATCGATTCCTTGCCGCGATTGACCGAGGCGAAGTAGGTCGACTTGCCGTTGACGAACGGGCCGTAGGCGCGGGCATCGTCGCCGCCCTTGGGCGGCTCCACCTTGATCACCCGGGCGCCCATTTCGGCCATCAGGAAGGTGCAGTAGGGGCCGGCCAGGATGCGCGACAGATCGATGACGGTAATGCCCGCGAGCGGGCCGGAAGCGTGCTGGGTCATTGTCGTGTCTTAGCCAGTGGGCCGCCGCGAATCCAGCCACACGTTCGCCGCGGCGGAACCGATCACGACCGCGCCGCCGAGCAAAGTGAGCGGGCCGGGGCGCTCGCCGTCGATCAGCCAGACCCAGATCGGCCCGAGCACCAGCTCGAGCAGGCCGAGCAGCGCGGCGCGGCCGGCCGGAATGCGCTTCANNNTTCAGCGCCGCCATGTAGAGCAGCAGCCCGCCGGCGAGCTGGCCCGGACCGAGCGCCAGCAGCCAGGGCAGCTGCTCGGTGGTGAGGGTCGACGGATGGGCGAAGGGCAGCGAGACGAGCGCCGCCAGGATGCCGGCGAGCGCCAGCGAGGGCGTCATGCCGACGGTGCGGTGGCGGCGGACGATCACATAGTTGGCGCTTATGCACAGCACGACGACGGCGGCGAGCGCCATGCCGGCGGCGGCGCCGGCCTTCAGCGAGCCGGCGACGGAAAGGCCGATGCCTGCGGCCGCGGCGATCATCGCCAGCAGCGTATGGCGATGGAGCGGCTCGGCCAGGAACAGTCGCGCCAGCAGCGCGGTAATGAAGGGGGTGGCGCCGAACATGATCAGCACGTTGGCGACTGGCGCCAGTCCCAGGGCGAGGATGAAGGCGACCATGCTGCCGGCAAGCGCGGCGGCGCTGGCGAGCAGCGGGCCGCCCGCGTTGCGCATGTCGATCCAGGTGGCGCGCCGCTGAACCAGCAGCAGCGGCACGATGGCCAGCAGCAGCAGCGCCGAGCGCCAGAACGACACGTCCCATGCGGGAAGGTCGACCCTGCGGACGATCACACCGGCCGTGCTGAACAGCGCCGCGGCACTGACGGCGCAGGCAACGCCGATTGCGCCGGAACTCTCCCCGAAATGCCGCGTTTTCATAGGCAAACAAGAGTTGAATACGGAGTCGACGTGCCCCCGTCTATCGATTCCCTCGATCTGCCCCCCTTCCG
>VBAF01000588.1:224-883 GCA_005884705.1 Alphaproteobacteria bacterium | reverse complement strand
TGTCACCGCACACCAGCGAGCGGGTCTGCTTTCCGATGGCCGACCGCACCGGCGACATCCTGCTCGGCATGCTCGACCGGCCCGAAGTGCCGATGGCCGGCCGGCCGCTGGTCATCCTGATCCACGGCCTGACCGGCTGCGAGGACAGCGTCTACATGCTGAGCGCGGCGCGCCATCTGCTCAATCTCGGCTACGCGGTGCTGCGGCTTAACGTGCGCGGCGCCGGACCGTCGCGCGCCTATTGCGGCGAGCACTACCATGTCGGCCGCACCGCGGACTTTCGCCGGGTGCTGTGGCAGTTGCCGGAGGAGCTGACGCGCGACGGCATCGTGGCGATCGGCTACTCGGGCGGCGGCACGATGCTGCTGAAGTATCTCGGTGAGGAGGGCTCGTTCTCGCCGTTGCGCGCCGCGGCGACGGTGTGTGCGCCGATCGACCTGGTGCGCAACGCCCGCCACATGCAGAAGCGGCGCAACTGGGTCTATCACAACTACATCCTGACCGGGCTGCGCGCCGAGTCGCTGGGCGAGGGCGCGCGGGTGTCCGACGAGGAGCGCGAGATCATCCGCGCGGCGCGCAGCGTGTTCGACTTCGACGATCGCTTCATCTCGCCGCGCCACGGCTTCAAGGGCGCCGAGGACTATTACAGCCTGTGCGCG
>VBAF01000588.1:0-200 GCA_005884705.1 Alphaproteobacteria bacterium | reverse complement strand
CTGCGACGACCCCTGGATCCCGATCGAGCACTACCGCGCGGTCAACTGGGCCGACAAGCAGTGGCTGCTGCCGGTCATGCCGTCGACCGGCGGCCATGTCGGCTTCCACGCCGCCGCCGGCGACCAGCCGTGGTGCGACGTGGTGGTCGAGAAATTCCTCGCCAAGGTCACGACTGTCGAAGGGTGAGCTAGCCGATCGT
>VBAF01000587.1 GCA_005884705.1 Alphaproteobacteria bacterium | reverse complement strand
CTTGATCGCCGCGGCGTTGGCCGTGGGCTTGTGGAACCAGAAGCCGATCAGGAGGTAGCTGGCCAGCCCCACCCCTTCCCAGCCGAAGAACAGCTGCATGAAGTCGGCGGCGCTGATCAGGCTCAGCATCGCGAAGGTGAACAGCGACAGGTAGGCGAAGAACCGGGGCTTGTCCGGGTCCTCGGCCATGTAGCCCCACGAGTAGAGGTGCACGAGCGACGACACCGTGGTCACCACGACGTGGACGAACGGCGCGTAGGTCACCGTGAACGGTTCGAGCCCACCCCAGGTCCACTGGCTGAAGATCACCCACGACAGGATGGCCGACAGGAACAGGAACCCCGTGGTGACGGATTGTGAGGCGACGTCGCCGATGCGCCGGCCGACCAGCCCGGCGACCGCCGCGCCCAGCAGGGGGCCGTAGAGGATGATGGTGACGAGGAGCTTCGGATCCACCTGCGATCAGCCCTTCATCATCGAGGCGTCGTCCACGGCGATGTCGCCGCGGTTGCGGAAGAAGGTGACCAGGATGGCCAGGCCGACGGCGGCCTCGGCGGCCGCGACGGTCAGCACGAACATGGCGAAGATCTGCCCGGTCAGGTCGCCCAGATAGACCGAGAAGGCCACCAGGTTGATGTTCACGGCGAGCAGCATCAGCTCCACCGACATCAGGATGACGATGATGTTCTTGCGGTTCACGAAGATGCCGAAGACGCCGATCGTGAACAGGATCGCGGCGACCGACAGGTAGTGGGCAAGGCCGATGATCATCCGTCGATCCCCTCGCCCGATTTCAGGTCCACGACGCGCATGCCCGTGGCCGGCGTACGCAGCACCTGGTCCATGATCACCTGGCGCCGCACGCCCGGCTTGTGGCGAAGCGTCAGCACGATGGCGCCGATCATGGCCACCAGCAGCACCAGCCCCGCCGCCTGGAAGAAGTAGATGTAGTCGGTGTAGAGCACGCGCCCGATCGCCTCGGCGTTGGTGGCGGTCGGGTGGGCCCCCGACGCCAGCGGCCCCAGGCTGCTTCGGGCCGCGCCATGGCTCGCGACGGTGGTCGAGACCAGGATCATCTCGCCCGCCAGGAAGCCGGCGATCACGAGGCCCAGCGGCATGTACCGCGCGAAGCCCTGGCGCAGCGCGGCGAAGTCCACGTCCAGCATCATCACCACGAACAGGAACAGCACCGCCACGGCGCCGACGTAGACGACCACCAGCAGCATCGCCAGGAACTCCGCGCCCATCAGCACGAAGAGCCCCGCGGCCGAGAAGAACGACAGGATCAGCCAGAGCACCGAGTGCACGGGGTTGCGCGCGGAGACCACGCCGAATCCGGCCCCCACGGTGGCTATTGCCATCAGGTAGAATGCGATCGCCGTCAGGGCCATTTCGGCTCGTCAGTCCCTCAAAATCAACATGCGCACCGGGCCGCGGAATCGCGCCGCCTGCTTATCGGTACGGCGCGTCCAGTTCCAGATTCTTCGCGATTTGCCGCTCCCAGCGGTCGCCGTTATCGAGCAGCCGCTGCTTGTCGTAGTAGAGCTCCTCGCGGGTCTCCACGGCGAACTCGATGTTCGGCCCCTCGACGATGGCGTCGACCGGGCAGGCCTCCTGGCAGAGGCCGCAGTAGATGCACTTCACCATGTCGATGTCGTAGCGGGTCGTGCGCCGGCTGCCGTCGTCGCGGGGTTCGGCCTCGATGGTGATCGCCTGGGCCGGGCAGATCGCCTCGCAGAGCTTGCAGGCGATGCAGCGTTCCTCGCCGTTGGGATAGCGGCGCAGCGCATGTTCGCCGCGGAAGCGCGGGCTCTGCGGGCCGCGCTCGTGCGGGTACTGCACGGTCTTTTTGGGCCGCACCATATGCTTCATGCCGAGGCCGAAGGCGCCGGCGAAATCCAACAGGGCGGCGCCCTTCAGCGCCTGGGAGATCCGGCTGAACATCACTTCTTCTCGTTCTCGCAGGCGTAGTCTTCGAGGTACTGCGGGTTGCCGTTGTGCTTGAGCCGGTAGACCTTGCCCTTGGCCTCGCAGTCCTTCGAGGCGGCCTGAATGGCGTCGTAGGTCGCCACTCCGCCGTCGCGCTGGGATAAGCTGCTCATGCAGCCGGACAGCGCCAGGGCGGCGATCAGGATCAGTGCGTGCTTCACAGCTGCGGCCCCAGGACCAGCCAGGCCGCCACGCCGAACACCGCCACCAGCGACGTCGGCAGGAACACCTTCCAGCCCAGGCGCATCAGCTGGTCGTAGCGGTAGC
>VBAF01000065.1:7730-16118 GCA_005884705.1 Alphaproteobacteria bacterium | reverse complement strand
TCTGCGCACCGGCGACACCAGGCTTGCCGGCCTTCTGGATGAGGGCCGGGTATTGACCCATCCTTTCATCACCGGCGAGATCGCGTTGGGGAGCCTGAAGCAGCGCCGGCTCGTACTCGACGCGCTGGCCGACCTGCCGCAGGCTCGGATTGCCGACGACGGCGAGGTCCTGCACTTCATCGAAAGCAACGGCTTGGCCGGCACAGGTATCGGTTATATCGATGCCCACCTCCTCGCTGCGGTGCGACTTGAGGCAGGAAGCACGATACTGACGCGCGACAAGCGCTTGGCCAGGGTAGCGCTCCGACTGGGCTTGGCAGCATAGAAGAAGGGACGGGAAACATGTGTATCCGAAGCCTGCTGACGGTCCGAAGCCTGCTGACGGCGGTGTTTGCCGCGTTCGCCATCGCCTCGCCCGCGGCCGCCGAGTATCCCGACAAGCCGATCCGGATCATGGCGCCCTACGCGCCGGGCGGGAACATCGACGTCACCGCGCGCATCATCGCCGACAAGCTGAAGGACGTGCTGGGCGTCACGGTGCTGGTCGAGAACAAGGCCGGCGCCTCGGGCATGATCGGTTCCGACGTCGTCGCGCGCGCCGCGCCCGACGGCTACACCCTGCTGCTGTCGGCCAACTCGCTGGTCGTCGTGCCGGCGATCTACGGCAACGCGCCCTACGACTGGCGCACCGCCTTCCAGCCGATCAGCCACATCCAGGCGGTGCCGGGCGTGGTCCTCGTCAACCCGTCCTCGCCGATCAAAAGCTTCGCCGAGTTCATCAAGATCGGCATCGACAAGCCGAACTCGCTGACGATAGCCGATTCGGGCATCGGCACGACCAACCACATTATCGAGGTACTGCTGAGCGCGGCCAGCGGCGCCCAGTACACGCTGGTCCACTACAAGGGCAGCGGCCAGGCCACGATCGACGTGATCGCGGGCCAGGTGCCGGCGCAGATCGACCAGGTCAACAGCGCCCTGGCGCACATCAAGGCGGGCAAGCTGCGCGCGCTCGCCGTCACCGCCGACAAGCGCATCCCCGAGCTGCCCGACGTGCCGACGGTGAAGGAGCTCGGCGTCAAGGGCCTCGAGGATTTCACCTACTCGACCTACACTGGCCTGTTCGGCCCGGCCAAGCTGCCGCCCGCCGTGCTGAAGAAGCTCAACGACGCGATGGTGAAGGTCCTGACCGACCCGGCGACGGTGAAGCGCTTCGCCGATATCACGGCAGAGGCCCGGCCCAGCACACCCGAGGAGCTGGCGTCCTGGCTCGACAAGGAGGACAAGATGGTGGTGCCGCTGATCAAGAAGCTCGGCATCAAGGCCGAGTAGGAGCGACGATGACCTGGCTCCCCCCGGCGCTGGCGCCGATCGTCCTGCTGCTCTGCTCAAACGTCTTCATGACCTTCGCCTGGTACGGGCACCTGAAGTACACCGACCGGCCGCTGTGGTTGGTGATCATCGCGAGCTGGGGCATCGCCTTCATCGAGTACTGCTTCGCGGTGCCCGCGAATCGCTGGGGGGTTGCCGCCTACAGCCCGGCCGACGCGCCACTGGAGTGGCGCGTCCCCAGCGAAGAAACACCTCCCGACGCGGGATAAGTCCGTCATATCCTGCGTAAGCTCTTCCGGGGAACGACGATTGACGCAAGCGCACACCGGTCGATGGCGTGAGGGCGCGGCGCTGGCCGCCGTGCTGCTGGTCGCAGCCACCCTGCGGCTGTGGCGGCTGGAGGACAACGGCTTCGGCACCGAATACTACGCCGCGGGCGTGCGCAGCGCCCTGCAGAGCGGCTGGCTCTTCTTCTACAATGCCTTCGATCCGGCGGGCTTCCTGTCGCTCGACAAGCCGCCGCTCGCTTTCTGGATCCAGGCGGCGTTCGCCAAGCTGCTGGGCTTCAGCGGCTGGTCGATCCATCTGCCGCAAGCGCTGGCCGGCACCGCCTCGGTCGCGCTGCTCTACGACCTGGTGCGCCGCCCCTTCGGCACCGTGGCGGCGACGATCGCTGCGCTGGCCCTCGCGCTCACCCCCATCGCGGTCGCGATCGACCGCTCCAACAACACCGATTCCTGGCTGATCTTCTTCCTGCTGCTGGCGGCTGCGCTGGCGCTGCGCGGCCGCGGCCTGTCGCTGGTCGCGGCGATGGCGCTGCTCGGCCTTGCCTTCAACGTCAAGATGCTGGCGGCGCTGGTGTGCGGGCCGGCGCTGCTCGCCGGCTGGTGGCTGGCCGGTACACTCGGCTGGCGCCAGCGGCTCGGCTGGATGGCGACGGCCGGCGTGACGCTCGCGGTCGTGTCTCTCTCCTGGTCGATCGCCTTCGACCTCACGCCCAAGGAGCACCGGCCTTATGCCGGCAGCACCCAGGGCAACTCCATGCTCGAGCTGGTGGTGATGCACAACGGGCTCGACCGCTTCGTGCGCAACCAGCCCCCGCCGGCGTCGCTCGCCGGTATCGAGGTCTACGACGCGGTGCCGACCGGCCCGCTCCGGCTTGCCACACCCGCGCTGGCCGCGCAGTTCGCCTGGCTGTTACCTATTTCGCTCGCCGGCCTGTTCCTGGTGCGCCGGCGCGACCGGCTGCAGCCGTCGCTCGTGCTGTGGGGCATCTGGCTGTTCACCTACGGCATCGTGTTCAGCGCCGCGGGCGGCATCTTCCACCTCTACTACCTGTCAGCGCTGGCACCGCCCGTCGCGGCGCTCGCCGGCATCGGTGCGATCAGGCTGTGGCGGCGAGGGTCGACCTGGCTCGCGGCCGGTGTCGTGCTGTGCGCCGCCTGGCAGATCTACATTGCCGGCGCGTCGCTCGCCTGGACGTCGCCCTGGCTCGCGGCGCCCGCGCTGGCGATCGTCGCGGCAGCAGCCGCGCTGTGGCGCGGCAAGCGCCCGCCCGCCCTGGTCGGCGGACCGATCCTGCTGGTGCTGCCGATGGCATGGACGCTGAGCGCGATCTTCTCGCCCGCCAACCTGATGCTGCCCTCGGCCAGCCTGCCGCGCTGGCTCGGGCTCGACGACGGACGCGGGCCATTCCTGTCGCGTCCCTACAGAATGGCGAGCGACGATCCTCGGCTGCTTGCCTTCCTGCTCGATCGTCGCGATACGGCGCGCTTCGTGGTGGCCGCGCCCAACACCCAGCTGCTCGCGCCAATCATCGTCCGCACCGGCCAGCCCGCCATGGCGTTCGGCGGATACTTCGGCGAGGAGCCTATCCTCACGGTCGAGTCGTTCGCCGAGGCCGTGAAGCGTGGCGACGTGCGCTACGTTCTGTTGCCGGCCCGCGTCAGGCCGACCGGGTTCGTGCGCTGGGTGCGCGCCAACGGCAAGCCGGTCGACCCGGGTGAATGGCGCTCGGCGACGGCCGACGGGTGGCGCGCCGTCGTGCTGTACGACGTGAAACCCGACTAACCGGCGCCGAGCGCGCGCGCGATCTGGTTGGTGGCGAGTGCCGCCGCATAGGCGAGCGCCAGCATGTAGAAGAAGGTCACCGCCATCCAGCGCCAGCCGCCGGTCTCGCGGCGGATGACCGCGAGCGTCGAGGCGCATTGCGGCGCGAAGACATACCAGGCGAGCAGCGCCAGCGCGGTCGCGAGCGGCCATTGGCCGGCCAGCACCTTGCCGATCTTCTCGGCCGCACCCTCGCCCGCGTCGACAGCGTAGATCGTGCCGAGCGCGCCGACCGCGACCTCGCGGGCGGCCATGCCGGGAATCAGCGCCACGTTGATCTGCCAGTTGAAGCCGAGCGGCGTGGTGACCGGCTCGATCGCATGGCCGATCCGGGCGGCCAGGCTGTAGTTGATCGCGGGCTCGGTCGCCCCTTCCGGCGGCTGCGGGAAGGAGGCGAGCGCCCAGATCAGGATCATCATCGACAGGATGGTTGTGCCGGCGCGCTTGAGGAAGGCGAGCGCGCGGGCCATCACACCCATCGCCAGGCTGCGGGCTTGCGGGATCTTGTAGTCAGGCAGCTCGAGCATGAACGGCTCGCCCGCCGTGGTGCGCCAGAACAGCCGCTTGGCGACGAACGACACCGCGAGCGCGGCCGTGATGCCGGCGGCATAGAGGCCGAACATCACCAGCCCCTGCAGCCCGACGAAGCCCCAGACCGGCCGATCCGGAATGAAAGCCGAGATGATCAGCGTATAGACCGGGATGCGCGCCGAGCAGGTCATCAGCGGCGCCACCAGGATGGTGGTGAGCCGGTCGCGCCGGTCATCGATCACGCGCGTAGCCATTATGCCGGGAATGGCGCAGGCGAAGGAAGAGAGCAGCGGGATGAAGGCGCGGCCGTGCAGCCCGGCGCCGCCCATGATCCTGTCCATCAGGAAGGCGGCGCGCGCCATGTAGCCCAGGTCTTCCAAGAGCAGGATGAAGAGAAACAGGATGACGATCTGCGGCAGGAAGACGATCACGCTGCCGACGCCCGCGATCAGCCCGTCCTTGAGGAAGCTGCGCGCGATCTCCGGCAAAGGCGCCTGCGCCACGACGACGCCGAGCCAGGTGAAGCCTTCGGAAATCAGCTCCATCAGCGGTCGCGCCCAGGCGAACACTGCCTGGAACATCACGAACAGGAGGGCGAGCAGGATCACCAGACCGGCCACCGGATGCAGCAGCACGGCATCGACCCGCGCCGTCGTCGGATCGAGATGGCCGGGATTGCGCACCGCCGCGCGCAGCACGCGGTCGGCCTCGCCTTGGGCGCCGCGCAGGGCCGCCGCATCGGGCGCGCGCCAGTCGGCGGCGCTCATCGGCTGGTGGACGGCAAGGCGATCATCGAGTGCGTCCAGCAGCCGGTCGGTGCCGCCGCGGCGCACCGCGACCGAGCTCACCACCGGCATGCCGAGCTCGCGGGCCAGGACCGCGAGGTCGATCTCGATGCCGCGCTTCTTGGCGATGTCCATCATGTTCAACGCCATCATCACCGGCCGGCCGACATGCTTGAGCTCGAGCGCAAGCCGCAATGCCAGGCGCAGGTTCGAGGCGTCGGCGACGCAGACGATCAGGTCGGGCGCGCGCTCGCTCGCAAGCTTGCCCAGCACCGCGTCGCGCGTGATCTCCTCGTCGGGCGAGCGGGCGCGCAGCGAATAGGTGCCGGGCAGGTCGACGATCTCCACCGTGCGGCCGTCGGGCGTGGTCAGCCGCCCCGCCTTCTTCTCGACGGTGACGCCCGGATAGTTGGCGACCTTCTGGCGGCTGCCGGTCAGCGCGTTGAACAGCGCCGTCTTGCCGCAATTGGGATTGCCGACGAGGGCGACGACGGGGGCGAGGTCGATGCCGGCGTTCACGGTACGGTTTCGGCCGAAACCATCACCGCCATCGCCTCGCGGCGGCGCAGCGCGATGGTGGTCGCCGCCACCCGGACGGCGATCGGGTCGCCGCCGAACAGGCCCTGGTGCAGGAGCTCGACCGCAGCGCCCTCGACGAAGCCGAGCTCGATCAGCCGGCGCTCGAGCTCGGGCGGCGGCAGGCCGGCCGCCGGCGCACGGTCGAGGTCGAGCGCCCGGATGCGTCCGCGATAGCCCACGCGGGCGTCGCCCAGCGCTATTATGGGAGGATTGGACATTGCGAGTGCTTCCTAATAGCACCTGCCGCCGATGGCCGCCAGCAGGGGAAGACATGGCAACGATCGTCCTTGCGCATGGCGCATGGTCGGCCGGTTGGGCCTGGAACAAGATGCGGCCGCTGTTTCGGGCGGCGGGACATGAGTTTTTTTCGCCGACTTACACCGGCCTTGGCGAGCGGGCCCATCTGGCGCGGCCGGACATCGACCTTTCGACGCACATCCAGGACGTGGTGGGGGTGCTGGAGCTCGAGGAGCTGAGGGACGTCATCCTGCTCGGCCATTCCTATGGCGGCATGGTGGCGACCGGGGTAGCGGACCGGGCGGCCGACCGCATCGCCCGCATGGTCTATATCGACGCCTTCGCTCCCAGGGACGGGCAGAGCCTGTTCGATCTGCTCGGTCCCAAGGCCGAGGCCAACATGCGGGCCGGCGCCGTCCGAGAAGGCGACGGCTGGAAGGTGCCGCTCAATCCCATGCCACCCGACACCGCGCCGGAGGACGCCGCCTGGGCGGTGCCGAAGCGGCGGCCGCAGCCGATCAAGACCTTCGAGCAGAGGATCAAGCTGACGACGAGCCGGTGGCCGCCGCGCCACTACATCTATGCCACCAGGAACGGCCCCGGCGACGTGTTCCGCCAATTCGCCACACGCGCCGGGAGCGAGCCCGGCTGGACCTGCCACGAGATCGACGCGAGCCACAACCCGCACATCACCTGCCCCGATGCGCTGATGAAATTGCTGACGGAAATCATGGCAGGCAAATGAGCGAGCGCCCTAAGCGGCTGCGCGCGGCACCGACTGCG
Source organism: Alphaproteobacteria bacterium (assembly GCA_005884705.1). Taxonomy (GTDB): domain Bacteria; phylum Pseudomonadota; class Alphaproteobacteria; order Reyranellales; family Reyranellaceae; genus Reyranella. The sequence goes on along the minus strand of VBAF01000065.1, from coordinate 9,762 downwards.
CCTTGACCTGGCCCAGCGCCTCGGTGAAGCGCTGGCAGTAGGCCGCCGCGGTGGTGCGGAACACCTTCTCGGCCAGCGCCGCGTGGCGCTCCTTGCGCTCCGGCGCGGGCATGGTGAGCGCGATGTGCATGGCGTCGGCGATCGCGTCGGGGTCGAACGGATTGACGATCAACGCCTCGGTGAGCTCGTTCGCGGCGCCGGCGAACTTCGACAGGATCAGCACGCCGGGATCGTCCTCGGGCTGGGCAGCGACGAACTCCTTGGCGACCAGGTTCATGCCGTCGCGCAGCGGGGTCACCACGCCGATGCGGCCGATGCGGTAGAGGCCGGCGAGCTGCGAGCGCGGGGCCGCGCGCGTCGAATAGCGCAGCGGCGTCCAATCGAACTCCGAGAAGCGGCCGTTGACCCGGCCGGTCAGCCGGTCGAGCTCGGCGCGCAGCTTGCGGTATTCGTCGACCTCCTCTCGCGAGCGCGGGCAGATCTGCAGGAAATGCACCTTGCGGCGATGCTCGGGATGCTTCTCCAGCAGCCGGGCCAGCGCCTCGAAGCGCTGCGGCAGGCCCTTGGAATAGTCCATGCGGTCGACGCCGATGGCGAGCGCGCGCCCCGAGAGGCTGCCCGCCACCCGCAGCACCATCTTGTCGCTGGCGGCGCGCTCGGCGTCCTGGCGGAAGGCCTCGGCGTCGATGCCGATCGGATCGGCGAAGGCGCGCATCGAGCGGCCGTTGAAGCGCACCCATTCGCCCTGCACCGTGGCGCCGAGCAGCCGCGCTGCGCAGTCGCGGAAGTCGCGCGCATGCTCCTCGGTCTGGAAGCCGACGAGGTCGAAGGCGCAGAGATCGGCGATCAGCTCGCGCGCCACCGGCAAAGCCTCCATCATCGAGGGCGGCGCGAACGGGATATGCAGGAAGAATCCCAGCGGACCATGGAAGCCCTGCTCGCGCAGCATGCGGCCGAACGGAATCAGGTGATAGTCGTGCGTCCACACCGTGTCGTCGGGCTGCAGCACGGTGCCGAGCGACACGGCGAAGCTGCGGTTGACCGAGAGGTAGCCCTCGTAGTCCTCGCGCCGGAAATGCATCAGCCCGAGCCGGAAGTGCAGCAGCGGCCACAAGGCGCCGTTGGCGAAGCCGACATAGTAGCCCTTGTAGTCGTCGGAGGTGAGATCGATGGTCGCGTAGGTGACGCCGCGCGCCTCGACGATGGCGGGCTCGAGCGACGGCTCCGAGGCGAGCCGCCCGCTCCAGCCGAACCACATGGTGCCGGGCGTCAACAGGTCGCGCAGCGCGACCGCGAGGCCGCCCGCCGAAGCGCCGCGCGCCTTGGGGATCGGCACGCGGTTGGAGACGATCACGATGCGTGCCATAGGCCTTCCTCCCAGCTGCGGGACAGGCGCATCGCCGACAGGATCAGCCCGACCTGGCTGTAGGTCTGCGGGAAGTTGCCCCACAGCTCGCCTGTCTTGGGATCGATGTCCTCCGACAGCAATCCGAGATGATTGCGCCGCCCGAGCACGTTGTTGAACAGTTCCAGAGCCTCAGAACGCCGGCCGACGCTCGCCAGCGCGTCGATGTACCAGAAGGTGCAGAGCAGGAAGGCGTTGGACGGCTTGCCAAAGTCGTCGGCCTCGATGTAGCGCATCAGGAAGCCGTTCCTCATCAGCCGCTTGCCGATGACGTCCAGAGTGGCGTGGAAGCGCGGATCGTCCGACGGCAGCAGGCCGATCTCCGGCAGCACCAGGCTCGAGGCGTCCGCCATCTCGCGGTCGAGCACGCCCGACAGCCAGCCGCCGTCGGGCATCGCCGCGCGCTGCAGCACCTCATGGCGCAGCACCCCGGCACGCGCCAGCCATTCGCGCGACTCGGAATCGACGCCGACCCTGCGGGCGATCATGCCCAGCCGGTGCTGCGCGGCCCAGCACATGGCGGCCGAGAAAGTGTGAACCTCCTCGCGCTCGCGGTATTCCCAGAGGCCTGCGTCCGGCGTCAGCGCCGCCTTGTGCGCTTCGTCCCCGACGACGCAGAGCTGGCGA